>CALMZO010000312.1 GCA_937870825.1 uncultured Chloroflexota bacterium
GAACTCGCGGATAGATTACAAGCAGAAGCAGCACGCCAACAAACGACTCTTCAAGACTTGGTCAATGAATGGCTGGCGCAGGAATTGTGGGAACAGCGCAATGAAAAAATTAGGGCGGAAGCAGAAAAATATCGCGCTCAACACGCGACCTTGCGCGCACAGTTTGCAGATAAATTTATTGCTATGCGTGGAGGGCAAGTCGTAGATAGCAGCGACGAGATGCTTCAACTGTATCGCCGTATCTCCGAACGATTCGGAGATGAGCCGGTGCTCATCACTCAAGTTTTGGACGAACCCATTGAGAGTTACACTATTCATAGTCCACAACTCGTGACCGAATGAGTACACCCTACCTTGCCAAGAAAAAGGTTTCCGCAATTCCGATTCTATCGCTCTTTTTTGGAAGAGTAGATGAGCGTCCATATGTGGGTCCGTTTGATGCAATCGTAGATACGGGCGCAGATATGACGGTTTTTCCTTTATCCCTTTTGCACCAAGCCAAGGCACGTTCTACCGGGGACGGCCAACTTCGCACAGCATTTGGTGATGTACATGCAGTCACGTTCTTTTTGATTGATGTGCAAATTGAAAATTTCGTTTTGCCTGCTGTCTTGGTGGCGGGAGACAAGAACGTACAAGAAATTACACTTGGGCGAAATGTCTTGAACAAATTAGCAATTTTGTTGGATGGACCTCAAGAGCAGACTCAGATTCTCAAAGACACAGAAATTGAACGTCTTCGTTCGAGACGTTAATACTCGCGCCAACCACTTGGTTGGCGTTTTTCTTGAGAAAAGGCAACGTGTTGAAAAATCTGCTGTGCTATAATTCCTTTCGCCAATTTCTTTTGCGGAGTTTTCTATGACCGATACACCCATCCGAGTACTCGTTGCCAAGCCCGGGCTTGATGGACATGACCGCGGCGCCAAAGTGGTTGCGCGCGCGATGCGCGATGCGGGCATGGAAGTGATTTACACCGGCATTCGCCAAACGCCCGAAATGATTGCCGAAGCTGCATTGCAAGAAGATGTAGATGTGGTGGGACTTTCGATTTTGTCGGGCGCGCATCTCGAATTGTTTCCGCGCGTTGCACAATTGTTAAAAGAAAAAGGCAAGACCGATGTGCTGCTCGTCGCGGGCGGCATCATTCCCGACGAAGACATTCCGCAACTCAAAGAAATGGGCTTTACAGGCGTATTCGGTCCCGGAAGCAACACAAACGATTTGGTGAAATTTGTGCAAAATGAAATGCACAAGCGACGAATGAGGCAAGACGGATGACGAACGAACACAACATCACACATCACCGAATCACCCAATCTCCAATCTCCAATCTCTATCTTGACTCCCGAATTTATTTCTCAAATCCAACACGGTGAACCACTCGCCGTTGCTCGCGCAATCACGCGCGTCGAACGCGGCGGAGACGACGCGCGGACGCTCATCCGCGCGCTTTTTCCGTACACCGGATGCGCAGACCTTGTCGGCATTACGGGCGCGCCGGGGACGGGAAAATCAACGCTCGTCAACGCGCTGGCAAAAGAACTGGGCGCGCGCGAAAAACGCGTCGCAATCATTGCGGTAGACCCTTCATCGCCTTTTACAGGGGGCGCGTTGTTGGGCGACCGATTTCGGATGCAAGACTTGGCGGGAACGGGAATATTTATTCGCAGCATGGCATCGCGCGGGCAACTCGGCGGACTCGCCGCGGCGGTGAGTGATGCGATTCTCGTACTCGATGCGGCGAACTTTGATGTGGTTCTCGTGGAGACCGTTGGCGCGGGACAGGGCGAAGTGGATATTGCGAAACACGCGCACACGACCATCGTGTTGGAAGCGCCCGGTTTTGGCGACGACATCCAAGCCATCAAAGCGGGCATTCTCGAAATCGCGGACATTCTCGTCGTGAACAAAGCAGACCGCGACGGCGCGAACGCAACGGCTGCCGCGCTCGAAATGAATTTGAGTTTGAACCCGGACAAATCGGCGTGGCGTCCGCCGATTCTCAAAACGATTGCGCTCAAAGGCGAAGGGGTGCGTGAATTGGTGGATGCGATTGCGACACATCAGAAATATTCGCGCGAGAAAAACTTGCGCGCGAAAAAAGAAGCCGCGCGTTTTGAGGACGAATTGCGCGAATTGCTGCAACGGGAATTGCTGCAGCAAAAATTGCAAAACGTCGCGGAGGCGAAATGGCAAAGTTGGATTCAAGAAATCACCGCGCGCAAACGCGATCTCTATGCAATTGCGGATGAAATTCTAAACTCGTAAATGCCAGAGGAAACTCTGGCGTTTTTTTCGCGCGATGCAATTCGCAATTCGTTCATACCCTTTTCACCGCGCATTTAACAAGCTATTGTATAATCTCTGACTGGTACAATGTTGAAACTTTATCTCATTCGTCACGGCGAAACGGACTGGAACGCGGACGGACGCATTCAAGGACACAGCGATATTGAATTGAACGCGCGGGGTTTGGAACAAGCGCGGCGGCTCGCGGCGCGAATGCCCGACGAAGGCGAATTTCACGCAATTTATTCCAGCCCATTGAAACGCGCGTTTCGTACCGCCGAAATGATTGGCGGCGCGTTGAATTTATCGGTTACGCACGATGCGCGGTTGCTCGAACGCTCGCTCGGTATGTTGGAAGGTTTGACCATGACCGACATTCGCGAAAAATATCCCGACGTGCATCGCGCATGGCACGACGGCGGTCCGCGTCCACATATCGTCGGCGAAGAATCGCGCGAAGCATTTGTGAAACGCGTGGACGAATTTATCCGGGACGTTCGCGCCAAACATCACGACGGACGCGTGCTCGCCATCACACACGGCGGCACCATCAACATGCTGCTGATGGTGGCGTTGAATTTGGATATCGAACGTCCCCTTCCGTTTTACATTGACAATGCTTCGATTAACATAGTGCAGTGGGGCGAACGCGGCGCGCGGTTGCGCGTGCTGAACGACGCGTATCATTTGAATCCGATGCGCGTCACGCGGCCCGATACGAAACAAGCGCAAGCCGACCAAAAAATTACCGCAGCGGAGATGCAATGAACGACACGACTCCACCCGAATTGGACTCGAACGCAACACAGAACGCGCCGCGCGAACTTTCGGCGGAAGAAGATGATGAGGTAAAAAATTTGCTCGCCGAAGCCGACTTCGCCGCGAAAGCGGAAAATTGGGAACAGACGATTGCGTTGTATCGCAAAGCGTTGGCGATTGACCGCATCCGCGAAGGCGTCGAAGCAAAATTGCAGTGGGCGCTGCGCATGCGCGATATTGAAAAATTGTATCGCGAGGGCAAAGCGAAATTGGACGCGGGCGAAAACGAAGCCGCGCTCGCGCCGTTACGCAAAGCGCGCGTCATGTACGCCAGTCATTACAAAGACGTTGACGATTTAATCGTTCAAGCGCAAACGAAATTGCAGCAGGAAAAATGGGACGCGCGTCCTGACGACGCGAAAACTACGGGCGGCAAACGCAGCCCTGTATTTTTCATCGGAGTCGTCGGAATTGTATTGCTCGGCGCGTTGATGCTCGGATTGTTGTACCTTCAAGGAAATCCCAACACGTTTGGAGCTGCCATGCCCATTCTTGACCCCAAAATTCCGCAAGTGAACGGCACACTCACAACCACGCCAAGCGGTTTGCAAATTGTTCAAGTGAATACGACCAGCGGCAAAGAGGCACAAGCGGGCAACACCGTCAGCGCGCATTACACGGGGTACCTCACCAACGGCACGGTCTTTGACAGTTCTGTCGGCGGCGACCCGATCGTGTTTCCGCTCGGCACGGGTTCGGTCATTGAAGGTTGGGATGAAGGACTGCAAGGCATGAAAGTTGGCGAAAAACGCCGCTTGATTATTCCGCCCGAATTGGCTTATGGGGCGAGCGGCGCGGGTGGAGTGATTCCGCCGAATGCGACGTTGATTTTTGATGTCGAGTTGATGGATGTGCAATGATGCCTCACCCCCTGCCCCTCTTCTGAAAACATCTTTTCGTTTTCAGAAGAGGGGAGAGATGCGTGTTCATCAATTTTTCCCCTCTCCACAATTCTTTTGTAAAGAATTGTGGAGAGGGGTTAGGGGTGAGGCGGTATGATTCAAATTTCCAACAGCATCGAAATTGCATGTCCGCAAATACAAGTGTTTGAATTTGTGGCGGACGTACACAACAATCCGAAATGGATGCCGGTACAAGGCGTGCAAAAGATTTCGGAAGGCGCGGTGGGCGTCGGCACAAACTTCAAGCAGGAATTTTTCTTGATGGGCGCACGGTACGAACTCCTCGGCGTTCTCACCGAATTTGAACCGCACCAAAAAATCGCGTTCTCGTACGATTCACCCGTGTTTGTTTGGAAAGGCGGTTACTCGTTTGAACCCACCGCGAACGGTACACGCATGTCCGCCATAGGCAACGTCACGCTCACCGGTCCGATGAAAATGATGGAGACGATGTTCGCGCCAAAAATTCGCAAATTGATTAACGATACCGCGCCCAATCTCAAAAAAATTCTGGAGAGTTAAATGAACCTTACACGTTACAGTGTCTTTGCACTCGGCATTGTTTTTATTTCCGCGTTGGTTGCGGCGTGCAGCTCACCTTCAACCCCCGCTGCCAATTCCAACACCGCTGCCGCGCCATCCGCAAAAGGCGCGGCGGCGGCGAAAGCGCCCGAAGCGCGCAACAACATGTACGCGAGCGCGCCCGCGATGACGATTGATGTGAATAAAACATATCGCGCGACGATTGAGACGAGCAAAGGGAATATCGTCATAGATTTGTTCCCGCAAGACGCGCCGCAGCACGTCAACAATTTTGTGTTTCTCGCCCACGAAGGTTTCTTTGACGGCTTGACCTTTCACCGCGTCGAAAAAAATCCCGACCCGTTTGTCATTCAAGGCGGCGACCCGTTGGGGACAGGCACAGGCGGACCGGGTTACACGATTCCGCCCGAAATCAAACGCGCCCATCCGAAAGGCGCGTTGGCAATGGCGCGGCGCGGCGGACCGCCGGAAACCACTCCGTCGAGCGGCAGCCAGTTTTACATCACCCTTGCGGACACACCGTTTCTTGACGGCGGCTATACGTCGTTCGGTCAAACCACGCCCGAAACAATGAGCGTCGTCGAACAAATCGAACGCGGGGATGTCATCAAAACGGTCACGATACAAGAACAATAAACAGGACGCGTATTTTTTCGTGGACAAGCTTACACCGTGGGGCGAACCGTTAATTTTCAGCGGACGCGGCAACGAACCGCTCGCCAAAAAAATTTGCGCCGAACTCAAAATGAGTTTGTCGCTGGCAGAGATCACCGATTTCCCAAACGAAAACATTTTTATCCAGTTGCACAAAAGCGTGCGCGGGCATGATGTGTTTTTGATTCAGGGACTCGGACCGCCTGTCAATCGCAATATCATGGAACTGCTGATTTTTCTCGAAACGCTGAAACGTTCATCCGCAGGACGCATCACCGCAGTCCTTCCGTTTTATGCGTACGCGCGCAGCGACAAAAAAGACAAACCGCGCGTACCCATCACTGCGCGCTTGATGGCAGATTTGATCATCACGGCGGGCGCGAATCGTTACATCACCGTTGATTTGCACGCGGGACAGATTCAAGGATTTTTCAGCGTCCCGGGCGATGAACTCCAGGCGTATCCCATCATTTCGGAACACATCAAAAGTTTGCAGCTCGAAAATCCCGTCATCGTTTCCGCCGATTTGGGTTTTGCAAAAAAGGCGCGCAACATTGCGGAAAAAGTGGACGCGCCCCTCGCATTCGTCGAAAAACGGCGCATCAGCGGCCAAGCCGAAGCGTTGACAGTGATTGGGGATGTTGAAAATCGCAACGTCATTCTTGTAGATGAACTCGTCGAGACGGCGGGAACGATTACCGAAGCGGTTGGCTTGTTGAAACGCAGCGGCGCCACGTCCGTAAGAATTGCCTGCACACATGCAACTCTAGTAGGCGGCGCAGTGGAACGTCTTGAAGCAAGCGGCATCGCGGAATTTATTTGTACCGACACCGTGCCGCTTCCGCCCGATGCGGACATTCTGAATTTGACCGTCTTGTCTGTCGCGCCGCTGCTCGCGGGCGTTATTGACCGCACCAACCAAGCGGAGAGCGTGGGGACATTTGTGGGGGATACACTTGACCTATAAGTATATCGCGAGGTACTGCTCGATTTGCAATCGTCAGACGTGACGTGAAGCGTCAAACGTTCCTCTTGTCTGCAACGATGAAACCGCAATTGGATTCGAATCAAAAGGCGATAACGAAAAAAATTCGCGCGCTTGTACCGGATGCCACCGCGATTATTTTTCACGGTTCGCGCGTGCGCGGCTTGCCGTCGCCGACGAGTGATTATGATGTGATGGTTTTCACGCCGATGCGAGTGGAACTTGAAGAATGTGAACGGATCAAGGAACAACTCGTACAAGCATTTCCCGATTTTAAAGTTGACGCTGTGTTTGGCGCTGAGCGTTTTTTGCACGCGACTCTTGCGTTCGAGCCATACTATCGGTTTTGGTTAGAGAACGGTGTGTCCGCGTTTGGCTCACTACCGCGGGTCAAACCTTATCCGCGTTTGTATCGTGATGCGCTTGACTCGCGTCTCGATATTATTCGCGCCGAAATTGACGTTGTTGATGTGTTTAATCGCTCATGGTATCAAAAAGGACGGGGCTATTTGCGAATTCTCAAGCAGCTCATTCTGATTGAGAATGCATTGCGGGGAGATTATCGGAATGAATCATTGTGGGCAAGCGTGGCTGAAACAGTCGGTCATCCTGCCTTTGAAATTCTACGCAATCCTCCAGAGCGACACAGAATCCGTCAATCAATGGTCAAACGCTTGCGGCGAATCGCGATTCAAAAAATTTCTTCTCTACGCAAAGAAAATTTGCACTCGAAATGGACAACGAGCAGATATCCCAGAGGGCTTGAGCGCAATGGCAAGTCGAAAAGATGACATCCAGAAAATGTCCAGCTTTATTGGCAACGCTGCCGCACACCGCGCAATTTATGGTGAGCACGCATTCACTTTTATGGAAGCAAAACGATACGAAGGTCTCGCCGAAGAAGTCGCCAAGCTGCGAACCTACAATCCAGAAGAAATTGCCCGCCTCATTGAACGCTCAAAGCGAGAAGCAAGAAATATCATCAAAAAGCGCAAGCAGGGAGAACAAGCAAAGGTACTCAAGGGATTCTATGCGACTGCGGAGGCGGAAATCGAAACTTTTATTGCCAAAGCTGTAAAGCCAAAGGGCAAGAAAAAAGAAGTGTGAGATAGCACGAATGTTAAAAAATTTATTCTACAAAATCACCGGCGACCCGAACGAAAAAGAAATCAAAGCGTTGCAGCCCATCGTCGCCAAAATCAATGAACTCGAACCGTCATTTCAAAAATTGTCCGACGACGAGTTGAAAGCCAAGACGGATGAATTTCGCGCGCGCTTTCATGAGCAAGTGGACGACGAACGCAAGCAAGTGGCGGAATGGAAACAAAAGTGGCTCGACGAAGGCGACGACAAGGAACGCAAATCGCTTGAACTGAAATTCAAGGACGCCGAGAAAAAATTGCTCGACCTCGAACAAGCGGTGTTGGACGATATTTTGCCCGAAGCATTCGCGGCGGTGCGCGAAGCCTCGCGGCGCGCGAATGGGCAGCGCCATTTCGACGTGCAGTTGGTGGCGGGCATTGTTTTGCACGACGGCAAAATTGCGGAAATGAAAACGGGCGAAGGCAAAACGCTCGTCGCCACCCTGCCGCTGTATCTCAACGCGCTCGCGGGACGCGGCGTGCATCTCGTCACGCCGAACGATTATTTGTCAAAGGTTGGCGCGGGCTGGATGGGCGGCGTGTACTTGCGGCTCGGTTTGAGTACTGCCGTCATCGCGCATGAATTCGCGGGAATCTACAATCCAAATTTCAACGACCCGAATCCGCACGGCGACGACCGCTTGAATCATTTTTTGCCGGTGGCGCGGCGTGAAGCATACGCGGCGGATATCTTGTACGGCACGAATAACGAATTTGGTTTCGATTATTTGCGCGACAACATGGTGCTGGATATTTCGCAGATGGTGCAGCGCGAGTTGCATTACGCGATTGTGGACGAAGTGGACAACATCTTGATTGACGAAGCGCGCACGCCATTGATTATTTCGGGACCCGCCGAAGAATCGTCCGCCGAGTACCGCCGTTTCGCACAACTGATGCCGCGCTTGCGCGAAGGCGACGATTACACGATTGACCACAAACTGCGCGTCGTGTCGCCGACGGAACAAGGCATCATCAAGATTGAGCGCATGTTGGGCATTCCGCAAAACAAATCGCTGTATGACCCTGACTATGTGGAACTCGTTTCGTATTTTGACAACGCGTTGAAAGCGCACGCGTTGTTCAAACTCGACAAAGATTATGTCGTGAGCAATGGCGAAGTCGTGATTGTGGATGAATTCACGGGCCGCTTGATGCACGGGCGGCGCTACTCGGAGGGTCTGCATCAAGCGATTGAAGCAAAAGAAAATGTGCGCGTGCAGCGGGAATCGCTGACGCTCGCGACGATTACGTTTCAAAATTATTTTCGCATGTACCACAAACTCGCGGGCATGACCGGTACGGCGAAAACCGAAGAAGAAGAATTCAACAAAATTTATAATCTCGACGTCGTCGTCATTCCGACGAATCGCCCGATGGTGCGCGAAGATGATTCGGATGTGATTTATAAAAACGAAGAATTGAAATACAAAGCTGTCGTCGAAGAAATTCAAGAGATGAACGACGCGGGGCGTCCCGTTCTCGTCGGCACCACGTCCGTCGAACATTCCGAGATGTTGAGCAAGCTGCTCAATCGCAAAGGCATCAAGCACGAAGTCTTGAATGCGAAAAATCATGAACGTGAAGCGAGTATCATCGCGCAAGCGGGCAAACCGGGCGCGGTGACCGTTGCGACGAACATGGCAGGGCGCGGCGTGGATATTTTGCTCGGCGGCAACGCCGAAGGCATTGCGCGCGAAGAATTGAAAAAGAAAGGCGTTGACCTCGCCAAGCCCATCGAGCCGGAATTGTGGAATGACGCGTATGCGCGCGCGCTCGCGCAGACAGAAAAAGACAAAGCCAAAGTTGTCGAACTCGGCGGCTTGCACGTCGTCGGCACGGAACGGCACGAAGCGCGGCGCATTGACAATCAGCTGCGCGGACGCGCGGGACGGCAAGGCGACCCGGGTTCGTCGCGTTTTTATGTTTCGCTCGAAGACGAAATCATGAAACGCATGGGCAACAAAAGTTTGCTCGAACGCGTGTGGCAAGATGAAGAGATGGTGATTGATTTGCCGTTGGTGGCGCGCGCCATTGAACAATCGCAAATCAAAATGGAAGGATACAACTTTGACATTCGCAAACACTTGTTGGAATACGATGATGTCATCAACAAACAGCGGCAAGTGATTTACGGCGAACGTCAAAAAATTCTCGAAGCCTCCACGCTGAAATCGTTCGTGCAAAACATGATTCACGACGAATTGAGTTCGCTCGTGGAGACGCTGCTGCCGGGCAATTATTCGGGACAGCGCGCCGGCGAAGATTGGGACCTCGAAGCGTTGGCGAATGAAGCGCGCAAAATTTTCCCCTTGCCCAAAGATGCGCCGGAGCAATGGGAAAGCATGTCGCGCGAGCAAGTGGAAGAACAACTCATTGAACTCGCGGACAAAGCGTACGAGGATAAAGAACAGGCGCAAGGCGAAAACGAAACGCGTTTGCTCGAACGCCTCGTCATGCTCGACACGATTGATAAATTGTGGGTGCGTCATCTGACGACGCTCGACGAACTGCGCGGGGGCATCGGCTTGCGCGCGATTGCCCAACAGGACCCGCTCGTCACCTTCAAACGCGAAGCGTTCGGGATGTTTGAAGGACTGAACAACGACATCAAGCGCACCATCGTTCACAACATTTATCACGCGCAACTCCAACGCGTTCCGCAGCAGCAATCGCGCCCGATGCAAGAATCCCGCGCCCACGACGAACAAACGCGCAAGGCGCAGCCCAAAAAGAATGCTGCGGGCAAAATTGGGCGCAACGAACCGTGTCCCTGCGGCAGCGGCAAGAAATTCAAAAATTGCCATCAGGGACGCGAAAACGAACTGGCGGGCTTGCTCGCAAACGCCTCCGCCAAAAAATAGAATCTGCGATAAAATTATGGGCGACGAGAATTTTCGTCGCCCGTGTTTTTTGGTTGGAGGTCAAGATGAAGTCACCGTTTCCGGGAATGGACCCGTATCTTGAGAATCTTTATGGATGGCGAGATTTCCATCATGAAATCATTAGCGCAATCCGTGAACAGCTCGCCCGCCAAGTAACACCTCACTTTATGGTGCGGGTTGAAGAGCGCGTAGACATTGTCGAGTTCAGGGGTTTCGACAAGCGACACATTGTTCCCGACACGCACATCCTTTCCAAACCACGCACCCTGCGCGAAACAGCCATTGGCGCGATAACTCCACCTACTTTTATCGAACCATACTTGCGTGAAGAAATTGCGGAAGGTTTTCTCGAAATACGCGATGCCGAATCCAGAGAGGTTGTCACCGTCATAGAAATTCTTTCGCCGACAAACAAAATTTCCGATAAAGGCATCGAAGCATTTGAACACAAACGCGAAACCGTAATGCAGTCGAACGCGCATTGGATTGAAATTGATTTGTTGCGCGCGGGAGAACGATTCAATCTGGTAGCAGGCAGGAGTGATTACGTGGCATTGCTAAAACGCGCGCACATTTCAAAACCATACGAAGTTTGGTTTTTCAACCTCCGCGACAAAATGCCTACCATCGCCGTTCCCCTTCGTCCGCCGTTCGACGATGTGCCGCTGGATTTACAAACCGCGTTCGATGTCACGTACGAACGCGCGTATTACGCGGACAGCATTGATTACACGCAAGACCCGCCCGAACCCGCGTTGAACGAGCAAGACGCGGAATGGGTACGCGAACGCGTGCGCGCATGGCTCGACGCGCGCGCGGAGATTGCCAGCGAATTGAAAAGCGGATAGTTTCAGCATCACCCGTCACTTGACGATTTTTGAAGGAGGCAAACAGAATGGCAACAAAAGCGAAACCTACCATTAAAAAAGTCGCCGCGAAATCCAAGACTGCGACGAAACAAAAAGCGTCGGCAAAACCCGCCGCGAAAAAATCCGCGCAAGGCAATGGCACTCGAGAGAATCCGTGGAAATTGAAAACGCCGAGCGGCAGTTCGGAATATACGATGTATCGCGATGACACACTCAATCCGCCCGCGCTCGTCTGCCAGGTTGGTTCGACGAAATTGATGTACGACGCGCGCGCGATCGACGATTTGCGCGCGATGTTGCAAGCGCACGGCGATTGGATGCCGTTGGGCGCGGCGGACGAACAAAAACCTGCGGCAGAGGGAACCGTCGAAGCATGGGGACGTTCATCCAGCAATCCACTCGGCGGCTGGTACGGTTTGCGAAAGGGTTTTCGCGGACGCTTTGGCATGTACATGCCGCCGCTGCTCGAAGCATTGGGACTTGCTGAAGTGGAACACAACGCGAAAAATAATCGGATGCGCGCGAAATAGAAAAATGTTCATTGCATGAAACCATCATCGAACCAATTCAAGATGAGCCGTGACATGTTTTGTAAACACGTCACGGCTTGACCAACCTGCGATGCGACTGGATGTAAAGTATCTGAAAAAGTATGCGGGGATGTGGAAAGGTTTGTGAAATACGCCGAGTCGAATGAGACGAACCTAGTATTAAGTTGCGGATAACGCATGCCGCGGATTGTGATATTGCCGTACTACGGCAGGAACAACCCGAGAGGGGCGTTACAGTTGATTACTTATGCAGACAAATACAGACCTTACAAAACAGATTATCAGACGCTTTTTTAAAAGCACGAATATTGTCTCGACAAAGCTGGGTGAGTTGGCATTGGACCATAAATCTGTTAGGGAAGGCGGAAATTCACTTGTCTACAATGCTACTTGGGGAGGTAAACAACAGGTTGTTGTAAAATTCTTAGCGGAAGTTATTTCTGGCAAGAAGCCTTCCAAGAGATATTTGCGAATTATCGATGAGTTAAGAGCAATTATGCCGCTTACAGAAACTGGATTAGTTGCAACCGTCTATCATTTTGACCTAGTTGAGATTGAATCGCAAAAATACCCATACGTTGTGATGCGGAGATATCCATACACATTGGTCGATTGGTCTAAATCAAATCCCGTTCGTTCCTTGAAATCCCTCGAGCCTTTGCTAGAGGGGCTAATGGACTGTCTTAACGTTATTCATAAGAATGGTATAGTTCATAGGGACTTAAAGCCCGAAAACATTTTTCTTAATGAAGAGAACAAGATTATTTTGGGTGATTTTGGAATTGCTTGGTTTGATCCACAACAACATAGCAAGTTGGCAAAAACAAGCAAAAGCGAGCGACTCGCTAATTACTTGTTCTCAGCACCTGAACAAGTTACGGGACCGAACAAATCTAGCCCTACCATGGATTTGTATGCGTTAGGCCAAATTATTCAGTGGCTAGTTACGGGCAAAACGCATAGAGGAACCGGCCGTCAGAAATTGCAGGAATATGACAAGTCACTCGCAAGTATTGACGATATTATAGATCTTCTTTTGCAAAATGATCCTAAGAAAAGACCGCAAAGCATCGAAGAACTGCGCGCTAAATTGAAAGAGGGCTCAGAAGGATATGCATATGATTTCGAGAGAGATCGTCGAATAATTAATGCATTAGAAGCGTTTGATCGAGTTCTACGAAGTGCTTTTCCCGGCAAATCTGGCCTTTTTAGAGTGTCCAACCGTAAAGAAATTCAAAACCTCTTGGAGTTACTAAGCAAATCCTTTTCAAAATGTGAGCTTTGGTGGACACGAGGTTCAAGCAACCTTGAAATTTCTCAAATGCGGATCATAAAAGATGATCTCTGGCTTATTAACAATTTCGAGTACATCATACAAGAGATTTGGGTGAACAAGGACGTTTCATCTTATCGACAATACCTACTATGCAAGTCATCATTGATGCCAAGCTTTAGATCTCAAAAGAAAAGAATTAGGTGGGAGGAAGCAGCCTGGTTTAGAGGTAGATATATTACTCGGGGAGAGTATGATGATGGTTTTGCAAAAGTAGATGGTGAGATCGTTGAACTTGATGGCTCGGAGGAATTACGAATCCGAGAAGATGGAAGATTCTTCTTCCTGGGTTCATTTTGGAATGCAATTACATTCTATCGAAACGATGAAATCATTGATAGAGTTTATAACAGTCTCAAGGCGAAAGGGAAATGTACTACTGACTTACTTGAGCCACTAGAAAATATCATCGCAAGAGAAGAAGTTTACAACCTGTTGTAATATTTGTCCTGGCAAGCGAAGATGGCTGCTTTGTAAGCGCACGGCGCCGGACTAATCCTCCTGCGCCGTCTCTTTTTTCACCCTTTCGTCACCGGAAATTGAATCTCCACCGTAACATTGTCCAAATCGTTGAGTCGAATTGGTAATACACCTCGCGGAACGGACCCGTTATCGTGTACCCGTTGCGGTCAGTCCATTCTAAAATTACGCGATAGCTGTCGAAAAAATTGTGGAGTGCGCCTTGATACGTCAGCGACGCGCGCGGCGGGAAATTTGTAAAAATTTTGTGATAGTATAGTTTCCCAAAATGAACCTCACGTATTCATCCGTTCTCGGGCATGGACTCGAATCTGCCGCTCAAGTCATCACAATAAGAATCAACATGACAAACTATTCTCTCCTCTCCCAAATCCAAAACTATTCACCCTCCACCGCCGACGATTGGCAGATTATCGGCAAAGAAATCAAGGACGGGGTCGAAAATTCTTTGTTGGTCGCGCGTACGCCGTTCGGCTATTCACGCGTTGCCGAATTGTTTCGCCCCGAAGGCGGCGAAAATCTCGCGGCGATTTTGTATGTCCATTGGTACGAACCCGAATCGCCAAATTCAAATCGCCGGCAGTTTGAACCCGAAGCAAAAGAGTTGGCGAAACGCGGCGCGATGTGTTTGCTCGTCGAAACGCTCTGGTCCGACATGGATTTTTTTCTCAAGCGCACACAAGCCGACGACGCGCGCAATTCGATTCAAGAAACGGTGAATTTGCGCCGCGCGCTCGATTTTCTGTTGATGCAAAATGGCGTGGATAAAAATCGCGTCGCGTACGTGGGGCATGACTTTGGGGGAATGTACGGTGTGTTGATGGGCGGCATTGACCGACGCCCCACACATTACGTCATCATGGCAGCGACTCCGCGTTTTCCCGATTGGTATTTGTATTTTCCAAAAGTAGAGGGCGACGCGCGCGCGGAATTTATTTCGCAGATGCAAGAGCTTGACCCCATCGCACATGTTGCAACGCTCGCGCCCGCACCGATTCTTTTTCAATTTAGCACAAACGATTTTCACGTTCCACGCGAACGCGCGGAGGAATTTTTCAACGCGGCGCGCGAGCCGAAAGAATTGAAATGGTACGACGCGGGACACGGCTTGAACGAGAACGCGACGATGGAACGCCAAGCGTGGTTGAAACAAAAACTGAATTTGAAAAACGAATGATAGAAACCCCCGTCACCCGCGCGCTCGACGCGCAGCACATTCCCTATCGCGTCTTTCAGCATCCAGGCGAGGTTGCATCGCTCGAACAAGCCGCGCAGGAACGCGGTCAACTTCCAGAGCAAGTGATTCGCAGCATCGTGTTTCGCTTCAAGCGTGGCGAATCGCAAGACGAGTACGTGATGGCGTTAATGGCGGGCGCGACGCAAATCAACTGGAGCGCGCTGCGAAAAATTCTCGGCGTCTCGCGCGTCACAATGGCGAATCAAAAAGAACTGCGCGCCGTTACAGGGTACGAAATCGGTGCGGTTGCGCCGTTCGGCTTGCAAAAAGCGATACGCGTGCTGGCAGACGAAAGCGTTTTTGTGCCGGAAGAAATTTCGCTTGGCTCCGGCGTGCGCGGCGTCACCGTCATTTTGACGGGCGCGGATTTGAAACGCGCGCTGGGTGAGGTGGAAATTGTGAATTTGAAGTAGAAAATTTTATTGACATTTCAACCGTCCCGTGTTAATTTCAATTTGTTCGGCGACGTAGCCAAGTGGCCAAGGCAGAGGTCTGCAAAACCTTGATCGTGGGTTCAAATCCCACCGTCGCCTTGAAAGAGAACACGTTTTACAAGATGGTGACTGTGCTTCACCATCTTTTTTATTGTCCCAATTTCCCAATGAGCAGAAGCCCAAAAGGCGTTATAATTTGCAGCTATGCGGCTTGGAAATGTCGAATTGTTTGTCGTCAGCGATGGCTTTGTGCGCATGGATGGCGGCGGTATGTTTGGCGTCGTCCCGCGCGTCTTGTGGGAAAAAATGCTCGCGCCCGATGAATTTAATCGCGTCAAGACGGCGCTCAATTGTCTCGTCATCGTCACGCGCGAAAAAACAATGTTGGTGGATACGGGACTCGGCGCAAAACTCACGTCCAAGCAAGAACAAAATTTTGCGCGCAAAGGTGGCTCAAAACTTTTGACGAATATGGCGCGCATTGGTTTTTTGCCCGACGACATTGACCTCGTAATCAATACGCACTTGCACGCCGACCACGCGGGCGGCAACACGAAACGCGATGGCGTGGAGGTGATTCCGACTTTTCCGAATGCCGAGTATTGGATTCAACGTCAGGAATTTCTCGATGCCTCATTTCCCAACGAACGCACCAAAGCCACCTATTTTCCCGACAACTTTATTCCGCTTGAACGCGTGTGCATGTTGAATGGCGACACACAAATCACAGAAGAAGTTCGGACTATTATTACGCCGGGGCATACGCGCGCGCATCAAGCCGTCATCATCGAATCAAAGGGCGAAAAAGCAATTTTTCTCGGCGATGTCGCGGGACGCACGGTGTATCTTGAACATCTCGCGTGGGTTCCCTCATACGACATTGAGCCGATGGTGAGCATCGAGACCAAACGCCGCATCCGTGATTGGGCATACGAAGAAAACATTTTGCTGATTTTTCAACACGACGCGGTCATGACACTCGGACGTTTGCGGAAAGAGGGGCATGAATTCAAAGTCGAACGCGTCGCAACCGACTTGTAAGGGGTAAAAAAATTATGTTACGCCCACTCAAAAAACTTTACACGCGCCAAGAATATCTCGCCATGGAAGAGACAGAACATCACAAAGGGCTTGATGCGGTCATCCGTTTGCAGAGCGCGAACATCGAAATCACTGCGCGCGATCTGTGCGAACAAGCATCATCGTACGCTTGACGCTATTCTTGTTCAAACAGCGTCAGCTGCTCCTGTCCTTGCAATAACGCGGGTTCCAAGCCCCACGCCAATTGAAATTCAGGACGCGTTGCAAAATCCTCTCGCAAGACCACTTCCATCAACGGCACACGCAAAAATTCCCAACCCGCGCGCTCCAAATTTTTTCTCCAACGCGGCTCGCGCCGCAATCGTTCACGCGTCAACTCGACTTGCGTTTCGGATAAAACGACCAGCCCATGCAATGGCGCGGCGCGTAATGCAAGCAATTCTTGAAAATCCACGCGCGGGCGAATCAAGAACGCATACGCATCCTCGAAAATTTTTTCTTCTCGCACGCCGCCGCGCGCCGACGCGGGAATAATTTTTTCCGCGCGCCATACAAGGTCAAAGCGTTCCGCGTTTTCAACACACTGAAAATCCAAATGCTTTCCCAACGCGACGGCAAGCGAATGCGCGCGCGCAACCCACTCTGATTCATTCTCTACGCGCGTGACCCACTCCCCCGCAATCCCTTCCGCATACGCCCGCGCGCACAGTTCCACCAATTCCGCTTCCGGCGTCAACAATCCGCCAAAACGTTTCAATAATGCATCTTCTAAATCAGCCACTGAAATTTTTTCGCGCGTTTGCAAAATCTCGCGTGCCGCGCTCTCTACACGCGTCACAAAATCAGTTTCTGCCCCCTGTCCCCCATCCCCTGCGCGGTTCATCCACACCACGCGCTCTTTGTCTTGCAATTGGTCAATGTCGTGAATGAAACCTTCTTTGAAACCTTCCTCCATGCGGTGGCGCAAAAATTGAAACGCGTTATCGCCTTCGCGGAATTTTGCCTGCAACGCCTCTGCCAAAACATTTTCGCGCGCGAGTTTCGCCAACGCCGCGTGATGCAGCCACGAATACGCGAGGGGTTCACCGCGAGCGTCGAGAATTTCGCGGGCGGCTTGCAAAGAGAGCGCGCGAATTTTTGTCGCGAGCGCGTTGGTGGACAGTGCTGCGACACTTGCGTCGGCGCGCTGCCACACCGCTTGATAATCGCCGCGCAGCGCGCCCCATTCTGTCGAGTTGACCGCGCCGCGCGCGGGACGAAACGCGAAATCTTGGAGCGCAAATACGGGCGACGCCGCGAGAAACAACGCTTCAATCATCGCGTGACTGCCGGACGGAAACGCGGCGACAAGTTGCGCGTTCGACGAAGCAAGTTTTGCGACATCGCCAAACGCGTTCGTCAGCGCTTTGCCGTACCAACCCCAACGTTGATTTTCATTGCTCAACAGTGGTTCGAGCGGCGCGGCGGCATTTTTGCCCAAGAGCCAGCGCGTCCACAAAAACGACATTTCCCAAAACGTGGGGTCAAGCCGCGCGGGGCTGGAAAGAATCAACGTGGCATTGGCATTGGAAGCATTTTCGACGAGCGCACGCGCGCCGCCCTGTCCGACGAATGCGGCGGCTTTCGCGCTGTTGACCACCTGCGCGGGATTAGTGGTCAAACGCAGTGCTGCCGCGCGTTCACGCAAACCGCGCGCTGCGTGTTCCAACGCGTTCCAGATATTCCGTTCGATAAATTCATTCGGAATTTCGCGCGTCGGCGGCGCGTCGGGTGATGCATACAGCGATGAGCCGACGTCGAGCGCGTGCAGCATCAATGCCGCGAGCGTATTCCGCGCCGCGTCGTCTCGAAATTCTGCGTCGAGTTTTTGTGTGACTGCCGCGAGCGCGTTCAGATTGCGCGGGGTGTAGCGTTCGAGAAAACGTTTGAGGTGCGGCGTATTCGCGGGGTCGTCGGCAAGCAAACGTTGAACGAGAACGTGATAGGCAAGCCCGCGCGGGGCCGCGTCGCGCGCGCGTTGGCGGTCGGCTTCGGCGGCATCCGCGCGCTGTTCACCGCACTGCGCGCACGCGTACACTTTTTCCGCCATCACAAATTTTTCGCTGCCCACATGCGGCTCCCGCGTACGCCACACAAAATAGTCAATCGTCACCGCGCCGCCGCACTGCGCGCATTGGCTCGCATACAATTTTTCTATAAATGTGCGGAGCGTTTCGCCTTCTTTCCGCGTATCCGCCAAACGCGCGAGCGCGGCTTGAATGTCGCGCGCGCTGGGCAAGGTTGCCTGCGCGCGCGTTGCCCACGCGACAATGGGATTCGAGTCCGTCGCAATGATGCGCCGCCCGCGTTCGATTGCCGCGCGCACAATCGCATCGGACGCGACGAACGGGTCCACGATGAGGTCGTTCGGCTGCGTACATGTTTCAATGAATTGCGCCGCGAGGTTTGCAGGCAGCGGCTGGCGATGCCCTTGCAAGAGATAAAATTGCACATCGCGATTCGGAATAAACGGGCGTTCGTTCATTGCGAAAAAAAGTATAACATACGAATCAGCGTAAGCTTTATGCTATAATTTCCACTCAACCGCATGAATCCGTTTATGCAGAAATTTAACGAGAATTTGATTATGAGTGGTCGTCCTGAAAAAATGCTGGATGCCGATTTCAAGTCGGCACTGACCTATTTGGCCGGCGAACAGGTTTCGCTGTCGCCGACGCTGTTGTTTGCGTTTTCCGATATGACGCGTTCTGAATTGCATGAATTTGCTGCCGTGTGGCAAACGCTGGCGTACGAAAAACGCCGCCGCGTCGCGCAAGCGATGACGGAACTCGCCGAAGAACGCATTGAAGCCGACTTTACGCGTATTTTTCGATATTTGCTTGACGATGAAGATGCGCCGGTGCGCGTGCAAGCGATTAATGGTTTGTGGGAAGATGAAGACCCCGCGCTCGTTCGTCTGTTCATCGGCGCACTGCGGAGTGACCCCGACGCGCACGTGCGCGCGGCTGCCGCCGAAGGGCTCGGTCGCTTTTTGCTTTTGTCCGAAACGAAACGCATCCCCGCCGCGGACGGCGATGAAATTCAAGCCGCGCTGCTTGCCGCGATTCGCAACACCACCGAAGACCGTTTGGTGCATCGCCGCGCGATGGAAGCGATTGCGTTTGTCGGCGATGAAACCGTGCGCGACATTATTACGCTGGCGTACGCGGACGACGATGCGAAAATGCGCGCGTCGGCAATTTTTGCCATGGGACGCAGCGCCGACCCGTACTGGAAACGCACCGTCGCGCAGGAATTGTATTCGACAGACCCGCAAATGCGTTTTGAAGCGGCGCGCGCCGTGGGCGAATTGGAATTCAAAGCGGCAGTCCCGCGTTTGATTGACTTGTTGGATGATGCAGACCGCGAAGTGCAAACTGCCGCGATTACGTCGCTCGGACAAATCGGCGGCAAAGATGCGCGACGCGCATTGGTGGCTGTCATCGAAGGCGATGATGAAGTGGCGCGCGAACTTGCCCAAGATGCGTTGGACGAATTGGAATTTGCGAGCGGCTCGGACATGCTGCTCGTGGATATTGGTCTCGAAAGTGAAGAGGACGCGCTGCTCGCGGAAGAATTATCGAACGACCAAGATGACTTGGACGAGGGTGATGAGGACGAGCCGCGCGATTTGTTGGACGATGGCGCGCTGCGTCCGCGCCGCAAACGCTGACGCTTGAACTCACGGAAATGGATTGAACCGCCAAGCTCGTTCGGGTACACAAAGGTTGTGTGTACGTGGTTCGAGCTGCGCGGTTTGATTTTTTTGGAAAATCATTTGATGAATGCGGTACAAACCGAAACGTTTTCTCCAAGTATGACAACTCGCCCGCGCTGGCGCGATTTGTTTTTGTATCTCTTGCTCGGAGTCGGCGGCTATCTCGGCGCGTCGCTTGCACTGGATTTCATTCTCAAGCCGACGAAAATTACGTTGGGTTTGAGCGCGCTGGCGTTTGCGTTGAATGTGTTGTTCATCGGCGGCTCGGTGCTGCTGTTGAGCGCGTGGCGGAAACGACTGCATCTCGACACCATCGGCTTTTTTCCGCCGCGTCTTACGCGGGCGCGCGCGTTCCAGGCGGTCATCCTTTCGCTCGGCATTTTGCCGGTGCGCGCACTTGCGGCGGCACTCGCACAACTCGCCACGGGCGGGCGAATGGATTCATCGCAAATGCGGCTCGACCTGATTGCGCCGGAAGGTTTTACGTGGCTCGGATTTTTTGTGACGCTGCTCGGTGCAGGCATTCTTGCGCCGATGGCAGAGGAATTGTTTTTTCGCGGCGCGCTCTTTTCGTGGTTCCGCGAACGTTTCAATTTTCCGGTCGCGATGCTGGCGAGTTCTTTGTTGTTTGGACTCGCGCACTATGATACGGCGGCGGTCGTCGCGTCGAGTTTTGTGTTTGGCCTCGTCGCGGCGTACATGTTCGAGCGCACGCAAACATTGTGGGTGCCAATTCTCATGCACATCACATCCAATTCGTTCGCGGTGTTGATAATTTACGCGGCGTTGGCATTCGCCCCGGATGCTTTCGCGCGTTAATATTTTCCTGCTGCATCATTGGCGCACGCGGTCGTGACCGCGTGCGCTTTTTTTATTTGACGCGGCGCGCGCTCGCGCATACACTCGCGCGTCGTGTCGGCAACTACAACCTTCTTTACCGCGCTCTATACCATCGTCGTCCCCATCCTGCTCGTCGCGGCAATCGCATACGGATTGGCAAAACGCGGCGTCGTCACCGAGCAGCGTCCGCTCGCGCGGTTGTCGCTTTATTTTTTCAGCCCCGCGCTCGCGTTTCAATCGCTGTCGCGTTCGACGGTGAATGCGTCGGATTTTTTTTCGATTCTCCTCTTTGCCTTTTTGATGGTGTTCATTGTCGGTGCGCTCGCCTTTGCCATTGCGCGCGTGTTCAAGTTTGACCGCCTGTTGACGAGCGCGTTCCTCTTGAGCATCTTGTTTGTGAATGCGGGCAACTATGGGATTCCTTTTAACCAATTTGCGTTTGGCACGGATGGCGTCGCGCGCGCGGCAATTTATTTCACCGCGAATTCGGTGATGGCGAATACGCTCGCGGTGTATATTGCATCATCAGGACATTCCGATATGCGGAAATCGCTCGGCGCGGTTTTGAAAATGCCGCTGGCGTATGCGGCGCTGCTCGGATTATTGTTCAATGCGCTGCGCTGGAGTTTGCCGGAACCGCTCGCGCGTGCGCTCGAACTCGCGGCAGCAGCGGCGTTGCCCGTGATGTTGGTCAACTTGGGATTGGAGTTGGCGCGCGCGAAATTACAGGATTACGAATGGCGCGTGTTTTTGGCGACGGGAATTAAATTGCTCGCCACGCCGTTGATTGCGCTTGCGCTCGCGTCCGTTTTGGGAATGCAAGGACTCACGCGTTCCGTTTCCGTCATCGAAGCGTCTATGCCGACAGCCGTGATGGCATCACTCATTGCAACGGAATTTCAAGCGCGTTCGGATTTTGTAACGAGCGTGGTATTTCTTTCGACGCTGGGCAGTACGGTGACGCTGACGGTGTTGTTGTTGATACTGGGGTACGCCGGATAAACGGGAATGGAAGGGCCTGAGTGAAATACGGGGAATGATGGAAATTGTTCTTGTCGTCGTTGTTATCATCGCGATTGTTATCGCGTTTTTTTTACGCAACACGGGACGCGTCGAACAAGCGCGCGCCGGTTTGCCGATTGACGCGCGCGTGGTGTACTCGGATACGGGCGCGTGGGAACGCGTCGAGAAAGCATTGTTCTCGCGGCGTTATCGCTTGACGGGCAAACCCGATTACGTTGTCCAAGGCGAAACGGGTGCGATGATTCCGGTTGAGGTGAAACCAAATCGTACTGCGCGCCAGCCGCGCCATTCCGACACAATGCAATTGATGGCGTATGGAATTTTGGTCGAGGAAAAATTTGGGACGCGTCCCGCGTTCGGGTTATTGAAATATCGCGATGAGGTGTTTCAAATCGCGTTCACGGAGGAATTGCGCGCGGAATTTTTTGAAATTCTTGCCGAGATGCGCGCGGCGCGGCGCGCCAAAAATGTCGCGCGCAGTCACGAAGACCCGGTCAAGTGTCGGTATTGTGGGTATCGAGAGGAATGTGAGGAGAGACTGGGGTAACGTGGGCGTCACCCGCCGCCCCATTCCAAGGCGAGCAGCCGCGAACCGCAAGCGAATTGAACGGCACGACCCACTATGCATAATCTCTTTGGAGCGGGTGGGTCAGCCACGGCACAGGCGGCTCAATGCCTATGGCATCAAGGTCAAACCCTTCATAGTCCAAGCCACTGAGCATCCGTATCTCGGCGCGGTGCCTCGCACCCGAAGTGAACCGCGCGAGACGGATTAGCAGCTTGAACAACAACTCGGCTCCGGGCCATGCTTGTGTGCCGAGAACCCCTTCCTCATGACCGCGTTGCTGTATGGCTTCGACGAGGGGGCGGCGATTTTGCTCAAATTGCTTGAGAGCTTTTTCGGGATTCGCAGGCAGTGCCTCAACATGACAGACCAGTGCCAGTGCATCGACCAAGGCGCAGTTTGCTCCCTGTCCGAGATTCGGACTCATGGCGTGGGCGGCATCCCCGATCAGGATGACATGACCGCGTGACCAACTCGCGCACCGAACGCTGCGATGTATCAAACGGACCAGGCTCCCCCACTCCTTCTGATAATCGAGTACCTGATGCATTGGCGGGAAACTCTTGCAGACGCGCGCATGCCATTCCGGGAACGGCATGCCTTCTATCCCACTCACTGTCTTGCCGGAACCACCCCAGAACCAAAACGTCTGCGCGCCGCCGAGCGGCAACATGCCACAGGCTTCGCCGGCACCAAAGTACTCTCCATACAGATGTTCGGGCAAGGAGAACGGAGCCACGCCTTGAACGCTGCCCTCAACAATGGGATCCAGATGCGAGACGAACCCACCTGTATCACGTACGACTGATTTAACGCCATCAGCGCCGATGACGAAATCTCCACTGATGCGAATTTCTCCGTTGCCGGTTTCACAGACGAGTGAGGGTTGCGATTCATTCGGCTCGACACGTTTCACGGTATGTCCCAGTTGCAGAGACACGCCGGCAGCAGCACAGGCATCCCAAAGAATGCGGTGCAGTTCGGCACGGTGGATGGATATGGGACAAAGCTGCGCAGGGAGAACCGCGTCGAAATCGGTTCGCAAGAGCAAATGCCCGTGACGGTCGCGCAAATTGAACGCCCGGCAGGATGAGCCAGCCGCACGGACGGCGTTCCCGAGCCCAAGAGCATCCAAGACGACAAGCCCATTTGCCTGAACCAAAATGCCCGCGCCAACCGTTCCTAACGATTGGGTGCGTTCGACCACAATCACGTCATGCCCGACCCGGCGAAATGCAAGAGCAACGGAAAGCCCTGCGATTCCGGCACCGGCGATGACAATCCTTCGTTCTATCCTGTTATTCATCTCATTCTTGTCCAAAATCTGAGAAAACGCACCTTCACAATCTGATAAAAAGGAAATTAATATCTGATGTTACGCATGACCAATAAAAACAACGTTCGTGTGCAGAGACGGAAACGCGAATTTGCACGAATCTTGGCGAATCTGCACAAAAATTCTAAAAATTCGCGTGAATTCGTTTCGATTCGCGTAGATTCGTGTTTGAAAACCTCGCAACAAATAGTTACTGCGTAACGTGAGTTAACGTGAGTTAATATGATGAGGTGATTTTATCTATTCTTTTCACACCATTCCTTCAAGGTGATTTTCGGCGCCCCCAGCAAGCGATTGGCTTCTTCTGCTGACCCATCCTCCCCCCATCTTTCATAATGCTTCATCAACACTGCCATGCTTTTCCATTCTGTATTAAAGGTGAGCAAGCCAAGCATAGAGAGCATGGTCGTGGAAATCGGTGTAACTTTTAGACCTGTGCCTTCGGCGTAAATTTTCATCGCATCACCCATCGTATGGGCTTCGGGTCCGAAAATATACAGTTCCTTATTCAAGGTTTCATCGCTTTTGTAACTCTGTGAGACCATGCGCGCATAATCTTGTGCGGCTATCCAATGCAGTGGGTGAATTTGATTCCCGATGAGCGAAATCGTTTTTCCCTGTTTAAAAAGCGGCAAGGATTCCATAAACCATGAAGCGCGAAAAATCGTGTAGGGCACGCCGCTGGCTTTGAGCGCTTGCTCTCCCCTAAATTTTGCGCGGCTTTCGGGAGTATCGGCTTTTTCAGGGCGGACGGCGTACGCAGAGAGAAGGGTAATGCGCGGCGTACCGCTTTCCTTTGCGAGTTGAGCAATATCTCGCGTCGCGTAATGATCCATGCGTTCAAACTCTGCTTCTGAAGGACCACCCTTCAAACTGATGTGAACGCCATCCACATTTTTCATAGCAGCGCGGACTGACGCGCTATTGGCAACATCGCCCGCATGGATGTCAAATCCATCGCCTAAGATCTGCTGTGCCTTTTGCGGGTTTCTCGCCAGCACGCGAACATGAAACCCGTCCTTCAAGAGTTGTTTTGCAACGGGTTTTCCTAACATGCCTGTTGCGCCAATCACAAGAATAGTTTTCACTGTCTATCCTTTTAGTTGTGTTTTAATTTCGGTACAGGATTTCTGGAGTCAAACGCCCAACGGTTTGCGTTATGCCCATCAGGGCACACTGGGGCGGGCGTGGATTCTGTTCGGGAGCAGAAAAAACTCAAAGCGAGAAAATTGCTTGTCGTCAATCGCGTAGAATCCCACACATCGGTTCCACATTGTGTCGGGCGGTGCTTTTTGCTCCCGGTTGCCTTATCTTCACGCCATAAGCGCTTTTTGAAATAGGGCATCCATGCCTATCAGTTGGGATTTGCCAATCAATGCAGGTATCGCTTACACCAGCATGTTATTCCATTCGCGAATGTGCCACTTGATGACTTTTCCATTGAGCACAAACGGATCACCTTTGGCAAACTCTTCAGCATCTTCGCGCGATGTCAAGACGCCCATCGTGTTGAGGCGACCTTCGGGGTTATCTCGAAAAGCGCCTGCCATCACCAGTTTGCCTTGCTCATGCCACTCTCGCGAGCGTTTCTTGTGAGTAGCAATTGCTTCGGGTGCATCTGCCATCGCTTCGAGCACGGATGGATAATCAATGTCGAAAAACACGACGTAATAGATGGGTTGCTTCTTGGGTTCTGTCATAGATTTCGTCTCCTTCCTGTGCTGATTGAGATATGCTTAAAGACAACAACTCCACACGCTTGATGCTGATAGACGGGTGAGGTGTAGTATTACCTATACCACTTATTTATGCTTGCTTTTGGATAATCTTTGCCGCCAATGCAGGTGAGATTCTGTGGATTAGAAAGAGCCATCTGACTCTACCTACCGGAATTTCATATTGGTCATCCTTCATGCTGCGGATGAGTTGACTGGCAACGGATTCGGGTGACACTTTATCGCCCCCGCGCCCTTTGGTCATTTCTGTATCCACTACCGGCGGAAAGAGTTCAAAAACCTTGACCGAACTCTTCGCCAATTGCCGACGCAATACCGATGAAAACGAATGCACAGCGGCTTTGGTCGCCGAATACACCGCGCCGTTTTGTTTGGGCACAATCCCGGTGGCTGAGGAAACATTCACAATCGCGGCTTCAGGCTGTTTCATCAAGGTTGGTAAAAACATGGTTGTCAGTTTGACGAGAGATGAAAAATTGGTGTCAATCTCTTGTTGGATTTTTTCGGGTGAAACGTCCGCGTCGTACAAGTTGTAATTGTATTGGATGCCAGCGTTATTGATTAGAATATTTAGCCCTTTATGTTCGGAGGTTATCTTTTGGAAAGCCCGTTTGTTATCACCGTCGTCGGTAACATCGCACTGGAGGGTGTGAAGGTCCGGATGGGCTTGGCGGGCACGTGCCAATTTTTTTTCATCTCTGCCGCAGACAATGACCGTATTTTGCGAGTGCAGAAAGGTCTTGGCGATAGACAGTCCAATGCCTGTACTTCCGCCTGTAATGAAAATAACATTGTCGTGTGTTTTCATCTTGAGATGTGTTTCCCTTTGAATGTAGAGTGCTATATTTTGAAAGAGCGGCTCAATGGTTGGTGTTACCTGCGTGTGAGCGGGCGCGGATTCTGCTCGGGAGCAGAAAAAACTCGAGCGCGAGAAATGCTTGTGGGACGTATAGAATCCCTCACGCCGCACGCTTTGTTCGACGGCGGTTTTCGTTTGCACAAAGCCATGCACAATTACTCGTGTCTCTTTGTCGCAACGTAAATTTTCACTTCCGGGTTGTCTCCGTTTTGGGATGTATCACCATAACATTCAAAGTCATAGGTGTACTTTCGTTGCAATTCCGAATCTCGCTGCCAAATATCAAACCAAGCCTCCATCACTGCTTTTGGCATCGGTCCTTGGGCAGTGAACACGTTAAAGGTTTCAGGAGCAAAGTGTCTCCCTATCAGTTCACTTGGGATGTTGTCAAGGCTGCTCACCTGAAGTCCTATAATTGTTGTGTATTCATCTTTATAGTCACTTTTGTAGTCGGTATAGACTGCATAAATGTCGTTGCTCAACTTGTTGGGGATTTTTTCAGGCAAACCCTGTGAATAGAATTGTTCCCACAGCTTTCCAATATCCTGCGCAGACTGATTGTTCTTGTTTGTTGTCCGGACTGCGATACCAATTATTTTGAGGTCGTCTACTGTCGTCATTTGTTTTACCCTTATTGCGAAAATGGTCATGCTTTCATGTGGTCTTGCATTTACTGCACGCTTTGTTGGCAACTGCCGAAAGCAAGACATGCTGTCCGAACAAGACAAAAGAGTTACCGAATCCAACTTACCTTCCAAGATTCTCTATCAAATCCACCAGCGCGGGGTCATTGGCGGCGCCTGTCAAGTAGCCGCCTTCGTTGTACTCTTTATCATAAATGAACCAGACCAGTCCGGCGATGGACGCGTCATCTTGCAGAATGCGATAGGTCTCGGTGACGTAACAATCCTTTGGCGATTTCCCCGCCTTGATTTCTGCGTCCCCGGCAACAATAATCGGTTTGTTAAATTGTTTAGCCCAGTTTATATTCGAGAGCGGGTTTGCAGAATACAACCAGTCTTGGATAACATCGCGTCTACAGGGTAAATCTTTCTCGCCGGTCAAATCGTAAAAATACGGGTCAACAATGATAAGGTCAAGACTATCGGGAGGCGCCAGATGGGGTCCGCTTTCAGGTCGGGTGACAATAACAGCGGGGTCTGTGATCTCGGCAAAAGCAATTGCACTTTTCTTGTCCGGGAATACTTGTTTGAATACATCTGCATATTGATCTAAAAATGCCTGGTCAATATACACATTTTTGTGCAGGGCAGGTTCATCCGCAATGGAAAATACATCTATCGCATCGTACACCCCTGTCATCACGAGTTCCTCTTTTAGTTGTGTTAAATAATCGCGGTACACAGTAAAGAATTTTTCTCGGAAATCGGGCAAAATATCCTGATAAAAGACCGCTGCCTGTGATTCGTTTGGCGCGGTCAAGTTTTCATTCTTGGTTAGCCGCTCCAAAATGATGGATTCATTGAGTATATAAATGATATGTTTGAAACCAAGGGCAGAGAGTATCTTTACTTGGGCAGGATAGGTCGCAAAGGCAGTATTGGTATACGTTGCCATGCGCTTTAGGTCAGAGTTGCTGTCGGTATAGAACACATACACCCAGCCATAATATTCAAATGGCGGGGAAATTGGCGGCGGCAGAGGGGGGGGTTCGGCGGTCCCACAAGCAGTTACCAGTACACTGAGAATAAAGTAAATTGCCAAGAGACGGGAGATTTTCATCTTGGGTGGTGAACAGAGAGCATGGTGGCTTGTACGAAACTTGATTTTGGAGTTTGGCCCACTGTACTCATATCCAGCGACGTGTTTTTTCGCAATACTTGCGATACAACTCTCCATGTGTTTTTGCAAGAAATTCTTCTTCCAGCCGGACCTGAATTTGGATTAGCAAATCGCCAACTACCACGATTGCAAATGAGACTGCGTTTGGCAATAAAAAAAATACACCCAGCAAAGTCAACCGCATTCCCAGAAAAACAGGGTTGCGCGAGAGATGGAAAATACCGGTTTGCACAAGTTCTGTTTTGTGACTCGTATCAATCCCAATGCGCCACGACCTTCCCATTTGCGCTTGCGCTACCAGTGTCCAGAGGAGCGAGAAGACTAACAACCCCAGCCCCAAAGTGACAAAGGTTGAATGTTGCAACCAAGCGATTGGAGTCAGGTACTGATACGCAGTGGGCAAGAAGGAATAACAAGCAATCACACCCAGACACGCAATCAGGGTGAGCCGAAAGAGCAAACCGACAAAATCGTGGACACCAGCAGTCTGCCCAAATTTGTATGGGTTTACGCCGGTCTGTTTCCAGGTGCGGTACGAGGGCAAGAAAAATGCAATCAATAAGTAGAAGACGAAATAGCTCGGCAGCAAGTATTTGAGAACTGTATCCAAGAGGATTCTCCGGTCACATAGAATGCAATGTTAGGTTCGGGGCTCGCCGAGCTGTTTAGAAGCGCTTTCAATTTTTTTCAATTGTATGGACGCTGCGATGCTGAGCAAGAGCATCAAAGCAAAACCGTGCGAACTCCAAAGAAAAGGCGAACCGGGGATAAACTGAAATTGAATCACATACAGCCCGGCAATGGCAATGAACATGACCACGTAGAAATAATTCCGCTCTCGCTCTGTGCCAAGTTTTGTCACAAAAGCATAAAGCAAAATCAACAAGCCGATTAGAAAGACCCACCATCCAAAGAAACGATACAGCCCTGTCAAGTAATCACCAAGATGTCGGTTGATGTCCGCGGCAAAGAGTTGCTTATAGGTCAATTGGAGAAGGGCTTCGTTCGCATTTTGATCAAGTAACCACGGCTCGGGAGCAAATAGCCATGCCAAGCCAAGAATACCCGTGCTAATTCCAATCAAATAGATTGGCGCCAAGATGAAAGGGCGCAAGTTTTTTGCGTTCATATCACCATAAAATCCTTGTCGAATTTTGTCTCCGTCAATCCGAAAATCTAGCGGAGCAAAATGCATTAGGCATGAGACTGAGCGGGCTAACGGTTTGCGTTATCCGCATGTGGGCGGGCGTGAACTCTGTTTGGGAACAGGAAAAACTCAAAGTGAGGAAAATGCTTGAAAATGCCGCAGAATCCCCGGCGTCCAGTGCGCGCTTTTGCGGCATCCCTCTCGTACGCAATGTTAGCCGTCTGTAGATTTGGTGCCAATTTTCCATACCCCAACAA
>CALMZO010000313.1 GCA_937870825.1 uncultured Chloroflexota bacterium
AAAACAGAAGCCCGATGCAGCAAGACCAAACCAGTTTTGCTGAACGAACGCAGTAAAAGCCCACAGTGCCAAACCCAGAATGAAAACAAAACTGATGCCCGAAACAATCTGTTCAAATCCGTTGTGTGTGTTGCTTCGTTCTCCCGAAATTGCTTCGTCAATTCGCCGCGTGGAACCTTGAAAACGGTCTGACCAATTCACTGGCGCGGGCGCGAGAACGATTTGCGCGAGAACGATTTCGCC
This sequence comes from uncultured Chloroflexota bacterium, assembly GCA_937870825.1. GTDB lineage: Bacteria > Chloroflexota > Anaerolineae > UBA4142 > SHND01 > SHND01. The sequence continues at coordinate 244 of CALMZO010000313.1, forward strand.
CGGCTCGATATGTCCGAACGCGCCCAAGAGTCCGCGCATCGGGTCGGACGCTTCAAAGTCACCGTCACGAAACGTGCGAAGCGGCAATTGCACACTCCGTCGTAAATGCATTCGCGCTTGCGCGATGTTTGTCTCCACGCGATACGCAGGGTCACGTTCCGATGGTAATGTGACAAACTGCGCTTGTTCGTACACGGATTGGATTTGTGATTGAATGTGCTTGATGTGTGCGTGCGGTGCGCGTACCAAAAACCGACAGCCCTGCGAATCGGCGGCAATCTCAAGCGAAAAGATTGCGCTGCCCAACAAACTGCCCAGAAGTGTTTCCGCTTGGAGCGCGTCCACGCGATTGTTGCGTGGGGGAATTACTTCGATGACGGTGAGTCCTTCGGGTGCGACGCGACGCCAACTTGGTTTCCACAATCGTGTAAAAAAATTTTCGTTGTCGCGAATGATTTCATCCTCAAGCGATTCTACTATGGTGTTCGGCGCGTGAGATTCGTCTTGAATGCTCGGCGGATTTTGCAATTCAGTACGAACGAGTTCTTGACCACAACACCAAAAGTTCGTTCGAGTGGCGTCGCGTGTTTGGTATAATGAGCTACACTTTGAACATTTATAGCGAATCATCCTATCTGCCACTCAAGATAAAGGAGCATAATGCCACAAGGGTTACCAGCCTGGGCTGTAACACTAGATGTGTATGGGCCTATTACCGTCCCCAACCGATTTAGTTTTCGACAGAGAAAAGATTTTCATTTCAATGATCCACTGTACAGTGATATTGAAGTGACAAAGAATGGTAATGTCGGAATCACCGTTACACTGACAGCATTCGCTAATGAACAAGTCCTGGCGAGAAAAGCAGCATTGTATTTCTGTGGACAAGCCTTGGATGTTTTATCGCTAAATCTAAATCTGCCGATTATCTTGACACTGACAGACACGAAAAGTTTTTCTCCAAAAGCCGAGAGTGAAAGACGGCTGTTGACAGAAGATGAGTTGAGCGATGCTTTCAAAACGGCTCGGCTTTGGTTATTGACTGAGCCAACTTTCTTGAGGGCAGTAGGTTGGTATCGAAAGGGCTTGTACACTGAAGACGCGTTTGATAAATTTCTTTCATTTTTCAATAGCATTGAGACCTTGAGTACAAAATACAATCCCAACAAGCAAGCCTGCGAAGAGAAAGGTTCTAAATGCCATATTTGGGAAACCTTCAAAAGTGTTTGGGGCGAATGTCAGAATTGGCCCATCATTCCAAATCAAACAACATGGATTGATGACAACTACCAGACAAGAACGAACATTGCTCACGGAATAGCTTCGATTGACATCAACGATGTTGAGACGGTCGTGGAAAAAATTCAGACAGTAAAAGAGGTTGCATATACGTTGCTCTGTGACTGGCACACGGAAAAGTTGCAGCCACGTATAACTGACGAGGTGCGAGAAAAACTTCTATGATAGGAACAAGGTTTACTTTGTGATTCCATAGATGGAGTTTTGTACACGGTACAATTTTTTTCTTCACTTTATCTTGTCCTCAAATTTGGCCACACGCGACAGTTTGGTTTTTCCAACGCGCCCACACACCACGCCTGCGCTTCCCACGTTTCATCTTTTCCTCCGCCGATGCTGTTGCCAATCAACCACGGGCAATATGCAAACATGTACGAATCCCGTTGCGTTTGCATATAATCAAATTGCATGTTGATAATTTGCGCGGTTTGTTCCGCCGTCGCGAGACCACCTTCCGTACTCAACATCGGGAGCGCGCGTCCAAATGTGTCTTGCGCGATTTTTTGATATTGGCGATAGCGGAAAAACCCGGCTCCATCCATTCCTCCATAATTGTGAATAGAG
>CALMZO010000314.1 GCA_937870825.1 uncultured Chloroflexota bacterium
CTGCGCGGCATTGAATTTATGGCGAACGACCGTGCGGGATTTTGGGAAGGGTATGGGTACCATATGCACGGAGACCCCTGGCAGCTTGAACGTTTCGCTGAATAGCATGTCAAGTTCTTGAGCGCGTCCGGTAATTCGAGTCCGGTCTGTTCGACGAATTCATCAAACTTGTCATCGAGGGTGACCGAAACTATCCGTGGATTGGATGGTGGCAGTTCACCCTTCTTTTTTCCTTTGCGCCATCCCAATCCGGCGCGGTCAATTTCGACGGTGAGTTCGGAAAAGAAAAGCCGAATGAACATGTTGAAGCGAAAGCGATCACTCACGAATTCCGCGAGCGCGCCGTCGAAATTCCGGTCAAACGTCTCGACGAGCGCAGCCAATTCTTTGCTCACGCGCGAAACATTTCTCACCGTTTCCAAACGTTTTTCCAATCGTCGTTTGGCATCTTGCAGTTCCCCATTTTGTTCCTTGATTTGTTCCATGCTTAACGCGCCCGCCTTGACAGCATCAAGCAAATTCTTCATGTTCAAACTGTTCTTGGCGAGTTCGGCTTTGATTTCGCCTTCGAGTTGTGTATGCAGCGGGTCCGTCGCGGCAGCGTTGACCAAGAGATCGCGTAAATTCTTTTGAATGAGTTCGGTGAGAACAGGCAAGACCACTGTCAAAATATCGCGCTCGTTGATCCAATAGCCCTGACATTCTCCGCTGCGGCTGTACCGCGCGCAGTTGTAACTGAACCGCGTTTTCTTTTTCTTGACGCCTTGCGTGAGCGCGTGTCCTGCCATCACGTCTCCACAATGCGGACAGCGCATGATTCCGGAGAACAAATGGGGAAATCGTTTTGTACGCATGTTGACATTGCGACGCCGCGCGGCGATTTCTTGATTGCGTTCAAAAATTTCATCAGAGAGAATTCGCAAATCTTGACGATACGAATACACCGGCTCGAGATCGCGGAGAAAAGGGCTGCGGCGATTCACGTTATAGTGCATGCGCCCTACATATAATGCGTTTTGAATGACATTGCGAATGTCGGCATCGCGCCAAGGACGATGAGTGCTGTTGTACTTCTCGCGGATGTTTTTGTACTTGATTGGAAAGTACATGATTTCCCCGCGCGCGGCGCGCTCATTCAAATGAACCGCGAGCGTTCGGTAGAGCATGTTGGGATACATGTCGTGAATGTAGCGCACGATTTCGGCTTCCGCTTCGTTGATCGCCAAGTCTGCGACATAGCGCGTGCCTTTGCCTGTCGTTTCTTCGCACCATTTCAATTGATACCCCAAGGAGAGCGGCTGCCCCACATAGCCACCATTTTTCGCTTTGGTGTATTCGCCGCGAATCATCGGCTTGAGGTTCATGCGCTTTTGAATTTTCGAGAAAAAGAATTGCAGGTCCGCGAGATCATCGTCCGTCTCGTTCGTAAAATCATAAAGTTTTTCCGGAGTGATAATGACACAATCGTTTTCGCGGCACGCTTTCTTGATGATGCGCCCATCAATATCGTCCATGTCACGCGTGAGGCGCGTAAACGAAGCAACAATCAATGCGCCGATGATGCCTTTGGCGATCTCTTCGAGAATCACTTTCATCACGGGGCGCGCCGTAATCGTTTCGGCAGAGACGCCTTGTTCTTCGCGAATTTCCACGCGCGCAAAACCATAGCGCTCCGCGAGATAGGTGAGTTCGCGCTGTCCTTGTACTGAAAAGTTATCAATTTGGTACTGCGTGCTGACGCGGACATACACAACGGCGAGTTTGTTGATATTCATGGCTTCCTCTCTGAAATATTCGGAATTTGTTCGGGTTCAGAATCTGGTGACGATGGATATGTTTTGTGCCGTGCGTTCCACTCCTGAATGATTTGGACGAGGAACGTTCCGATCAACTGCATGTGCTTTTGCGTCGCTTCGCTCAAGACGCGCTCTTGTCTTTGCGTGAATGGTTGTTCTGTGATGGGTTCGGATTGATTTGCATTTTCTGAACTTGGAAAAGCATTGCCTGGATTATGGCTCGTCACGATGGACCTCCTGATGTGAAATGTTGTTTGGTCAGTCACCCCACGCGGACGGCAGTCCGGTGGGGAAGCCATAACCACACATCACCATCAAGAGGCAGCGTCGAATTTAAGGTTCGGACATCATCTCTTTTACAAAAACAAAATCGCCTTCTCTCTGTGCGTGCAGAAAGAAGGCGATTCACCTTGCAAAAGCAAGACTGAAACAGGCAGCGCGCGAAAAAACGCGTGAGATTGTTCTATCGCAAAACGCGCGATAGAATGTTGCCAGCCCTTCTCGTGCTATGACACGAAGAGTGGGTCAGCGCCTCGTGGATGTTCGTAGCATCTGCGGGGCGCGTTTCTTTATTCAGTTGAGGGCATTATAAATGGAGGAATCGCGCTTGTCAAGAACTTTTGTTCTAATTTTTCGTGCGAGGGGATTCGGTTGGAAAAACTTTACGCCCGCATAGTCCACGCGCCTTCGCATGGCGCGTCGAAATCGAGTCGTGCGTTGGTTGTTTGCACACTCGATTATGATTTATGTGATCTGTGATGTTGTGGGATTACGCGATGCTCGGGGTGTTCGGCGAATATGTTTGTCCCGAAAATTCAAAATTGAAAAAGCGGGACAAACCCTGATGACATGTTGAGATAGGTCACTTTCAAAAATAATGCGCGGCGGAAACAGTCCGGAAAGAATACGGACTGCACTTCTTGTTGTGCGGGTTTTCGATTGCAACGAACGTCAAGTCGTTGTGGCATTTCTACGTAAACGCGGGTAAACAAAGCACACAACTCATCAAGCCCATCCAAACCAATCCATCAAATTTGCTTTGCGAGTTTGGAAACCGGGAGCAGGGCTCAATCAGCATTTCCATTCTCGGAATTGAATCAGAGGGAGCAAGGCTCAACCGGGCTGATTCAATTTTCAATCACGTGTGGGAGCGGAGCTCGACCGAACCGCATGACTTCGGACACCATCCAGAGCGCTTGTGCCCGTTCTCAGACTGAGGCGCTGAGAGGAAACCGTAAGTTTATTCATTAGCAGTATAACACGCGTGTCAACAGCTCTTGATTCGCTTTGAAATAGACTTGCCGGAATTTCATAGTACTCTCACGCCAAATTCGGGAACGGCGGTGCATCGAGAGATTTCGTGCCATGGAGCCCGGTACTTCATCAACGCGTGCTCAAATCATCCGAGGCAGCAGGATGAACTCGCAAGAGTTAGAAATTTGCCGCGCGCCCTTATTAAACTTTTTTTGTTGGCACTTTGGCGACATGCCTATTTTGTCGAATCAAAGTCGACGAAATTCTGCCGCTTTTAATATGTTTATATCCTCTTTGGTCCATGATCGCACACTCATTGTGGATGCTCGAACAGGATTCTTCACACGTCGCAGCATATCAATTCATGGAGCGAATCTTGACCATCCCGCTTGTTTTAGTTGATTACGCTTTGGGAAACGAGACCGCTGCATAATCCATCGTCGTTGGGAACTCGACGCGCCTCTTTGTAGCATGTAGAGGAAACTGATTGATTGTAAGCGTGAGTACCATATCAGAACCGCACGCCACAGTCAACGTTTTGGCGAGATGATTTTTGGAGAGGGTGGTTTTGTTATGCTCGGAAAATCAGGGTAATTTCAAGGGGACTGGATATTGCCGGGAATTTGTTGGAACTGTGGAGGGGAAATGGATTTGATTGAGGACCTTGGAGATGGGGATGGAGCGGAGGAAGACAACAGTGTAAGCAATTGAACCCAAGATGAAACCATCCAACAAAAATTTAGACGCAGAAAAAAAATGGATGAACGCAGAAAAACAAGAACGATTGAAAGTCTGAAAGTTAGAGTGGATGAAAAAGTTTGAGCAACAAAATCAAATCAGCAATCCATCAACCAGCAAAGAAATCTGCAACGAACCGAACAACTAAACCTGCGTGACAAATTTTTTGGACCGAATTACCAACGTGATCAAGAACGAGAGGATGTTCATACTATACAAATACCAATAAAGTCGCACTTTTTTGTGCGAAATCCCTCGTAAATATCGGCACATCGTCGAATTTTGAATTCAATCGAGTTGGAAGTCGCGTGATCGAGCAATATGGACGCGGATTAACACAGTCAACATGCTCGTGCGGCAGCCGAAAAGGAACCACGGTTCCGAGATGTGGGACTCGCCATTGGTGAAAATCAGGCACGCTTGGAGAGGGTGTGACCCGATTCTGGAATGCCACCTTGATACACGCGGGTGTTTCGTTTTATACTCGCGTCAGTTTGGTAGAGAAAGGACGGGAACGATGGATGAGTTTTTTGTTCAGTTGTCGGAACGGGCAAGAGCAGGTTGGGCGTTTCAGATTGCACCCGAACCGCGCTCGGCGACAATGCTTGCAACGCGCGGCGTGATATTGTGGACGTACACGCGTGCGGGAGACGAGGAAGCGGAAGACGCATTACCCAACTATCCAATCATGGATTGGATCAATCTCTTTGCGCCGGAGATCGAGTTGCGTAAAGCCGTTGCCAAAATGCATGCGAGCATTTTTCCTGATTTGCCGTTTGGAAATCTTGCGGGGTGAGTGTTTTGTATTCAGTGCAGTAACATTCCTTGCGAGTAAATTGCAGAAAAAGTTTATTTGGGGTTGTACAGCGTGCAAAAAATTGAGAGCGGACGCGCGCGCAGTGGTTGAAATTCTCAAGTCGCGCGCTTATAATCCTCACACTCGTTTTTAAATGTGAAATGCCCCGTAACGTTTTGCGCGACGCACAGAGAGCATCTATCCAACAACGCATATATCAACTCCCATCATGGCAAGGCGATTGCGGCTCTCCAATCGCGTCATGCATCATGCGAATGCTTTATCGAGGTGAAGTCGGAACCTCAATTATTCTGTTAATTCTGCAAACTGATGCATCCCAGATTTATGCCATCAGGATCTGTTCCCGTCATTCCCGCGCGTTCCCGTCGCAAGCAACCGCAGTGTCATGATCGCAATTCATATAAAGCGCGGCATACTGCCGAATGTTTCGTGATCAAGACCAAACACCATCGCCATATTTTTCCGCGTCTTGATAAACTCGCCTATCGCTATCCCAGTTTATTGCATTTTGAATCCGCGCTGATTTGCTTGCGCTAAAAATGTCAACCGAACTTTGACACTTCCTCTCTTTCACTATGTTACCTTTTGATCCTATTTCAATTGTCGTTGATGTACTTATCAGCGCAGCTCCGACGCTGGCGGACGCGTCTCTGCGAAATGAGACGATTGTCAAAGCCCTTGACGCGGTTGGATTAAAGCCGCAGGCACCACCGTCAACATTCGAGCATTGCTACATTTTTGCCTTGGTTGATTTCGCACAAGACGGGACAAAGCCAACAGCGGTCTTGGAGTTCTTGCGCATTCCTGAAGTAAGAGATGCGTTTCAGCATGCGTTTACAGAACTTGATTTCATCGCGATCTTGGATGTGATTAAGTGGCACCGAGTTGGGGACGATGTCAAGGCGAGCGGCACTGATATCAAGGCAGAGGTTGATGCATTCTCCAAGGTATTTGAGGGTTATGCACTGCGGACGAGTTCTCCAGGGGAGATGCTCATCTTACGCAGTCTCTCTCTTCTTCAACGGTCACCTCTACATGACGCCCTATCTGCCCAAGACAAAGCGAGCGGTTCCAAATACGTTTCGCCAGAGGAGCGTATTTTTGATGCACAGATTGACGAAGCTAGAAATCTTTTGAAAGCAGGAAACCCGAATGCGGCAAGAACGCTCCTCGAAGGTGTTGCAAAGGCAATTGATGGAGGTTCTGTCTCAGATAATATGCGCTTTCGGCTTGAAACAAATTTTGGTGCATGTGCTCTTGAATTGATCGAAAACGATCGCGCAGCCAATCACTTTGAGAGAGCATTCCAGTATGCACCAACTGACCCGAAGGCGGTTGCAAATGTTGCGCTTGCAAAGTTTTTGCGCGGCGACTACGCAGCTGCTGCCAAACTTGCGCAACAGGCAATGCAAGCAGACACCGAAGCAAAAACATCAGCGTCCGCAATCTATCTCGAATCTGTTGCTCGGTTGCAGGCGTACCAAGATGTTGAAGAGTTGATTGACGAACGTTACTTGGAGAATTTGGATTATCTCCGAGTTGCGGGTGTGATATTTCTCTGGATAAAGAACTATGCCAAGGCGGAGGAGATGTTGCGCCGTGCGTTGTTGCGTGAGCCGGATGATGTAGGCAGTCTCATGTTGCTTGCCCAAGTGCTGTTTTTCCAACGCCGCGAGCGGCTCATGAAACAGGTTTTTGTTTCAGAGCAGGAAGCGGAGGTGTTTGTACCCGAACTGGAAGAACCGGTTTCACTCGTGAATCACGCGATTGCATTGACGGAGAAGAGGGACAATCGCAAACAATTGCATGACGCGTTGGCAGGACGTGCAGGACTACTCGCGGCAAAAGGAGATTTTTCTCATGCGGCGCAAGATAGTGATCGGGTGCTGGCGGAAGAGCCAACACATCCAATGGCTTTATATAATCGCGGCTTGGTTGCTTTGCAATTGAACGATTATGCAACGGCAATTCGTTGCTTGTCGGCTCTGCCAGAAACCGACCGCGAAGACTTGGAGTATTTTGTGCCGCTCGCACACGCATTCCTTGAACAAGGACAACCTGACCAGGCACTCGAAACTTTGTCAAGGTTACCGCCCGATTCGACAAATAGACCTCGCATAGAGGCATTTATTATTCGTTGTCACGCATTGATGAAATTGGGTGATAACGCAGCGGTTGAAGCAGAGAAATTACAGTTTCTTCAAGGTCGCGAAAATGACCCCGTTCGACTGGAAGCGGTGGCTCAAGTTGAGTATTTGCAAAGGAATCAGGATGCTGCGCTGGCTCATTTGATACAAGCGCACACTTACGCGCAAGAAGAACACTACAGCCATCTTGCCCTTCGGCTTGCCACAGAATACGTGCGGCGACGACAGTACTCGCAAGCAATTCCGTACTTTGAGGAATTAAAGGATCAACTCGACCGCGACCCTTTGCTGGCGCGCGATTATTTAACTGCACTTTACAACGCTCGACACTACAGCAAGGCACAAAAACTTGCCCGTTCCCTGCGCGCAAATGGCTCGAGCGATGCATACGTGCTGCAAATTTTGGCAGAGATAAGTGAGTGGACTGGCGATTTGCGGTCTGCCAGCGAGCTGTATTCCGAATTGGCGAAGATTCAGCCGAACAAGGCGCACTTTATGCTCGCGCAAGCGCGCGCGGAATTTCGTCAAGCAAACTTTGACCAAGCCCGCACGATTCTGCTTGAACTCAAGTCCTTATTGCCCGACGAACCGCGCGATGTGATACAGGTCGCGCAGATGCTCGCGATTTTGGGTGAGCATGAAGACGTGATCGAGATGGCATATCGCGCGCGGCGGATGGCGATGAATGATCCGCAAATCCATCTTGTCTACACACAAATTTTTTTCGCCGTCGAACGAGCAAGTCCATCTCGATTCGATGTAAAGGGGATTGACACCGATACCGCAGTGCTCGTCAATGAGCAAAACGGGGAGAAACGATGGCTGAAAATTTACTCGTCCATCGAACCTGATCGTGGGCGCAATGAATTTTCGACGAATGACGCTACGGCTCAGTCATTGATGGGACACAGAACAGGAGAGACGGTCGAGATTGAGGCAGGTTTGTATGAACCGCTGGTGTATGCGATCGAGCAAGTTCAGAGCATTTATGTGAGAGCGTTTCAAGAGACATTGGAAAACTTTGGAGCATGGTTTCCTGAGGACAAGTCTCTCTCGAAACTTCACGTTCCCGAAAATGACCCGACAAAATTTCTCCGGATCATCGCGGGGCAGAGCAGCGACGCAGGTGAATTCTATAACCAATATGCACGCGGCGAATTTACGTTTAGCCAATTCGCCCAGGCGACGGGCAGAAATGAATTCGAGTTGTGGCGTGGTCTAATTGGCAAGCCAGAGCACCGTTTGCTTGCAAGCACAGGCAGCCATCAGGAACAGAATCACTATCTTGCCGTTGCGCGCCAAGCGCACACTGTCACGCTTGATATGACCGCGCTCTTGACTGCGCGCTATTTGGATGTCTTGGAACTTTTGCCAAGCAATTTCGACAAGCTGTTCATTCCACAAAGCATCATTGAGCGCACCAATCGCCATCTCACGGATTTGCGTCTCATGGAAAATACCGAGTACGGAATTGCTGGCTTTGAGAATGGTCGTTTTTATTTTTACAAGGTATCAAGGGAGGTGATTCGCGCGCAGATTGAATGGACTGAGGCATTTCTTGATTTCTTGAAAGCAAATTGTACCGTTGTACCACTCGATGCGGTGATTCTGGAATGGGTTGGCGAAGACGAGGCTGTTCATCTGCCTGACCAAGCTTCCGTTACTACGCTGTTGGTGGCACGCCAAACGAACAGTGTGCTCTATTCTGATGACCTGAAGCTGCGAGACATTGCGGCGCACGCAATGGGCGTTCCAGGATTCTGGACGCAGTCGCTCTTGAAGCGTTGGGTTGAAATTGGAGTTATCAGCGAAGAACAATATTTCGACAAAACAGTGCAGCTCGTCTGCGGGCATTATCACTTTACGAGCATCAATCCGCCACTTTTGAATTATCTGGTCCACAAAAACAATATGCACATTACGCCCGAAGTAGGTGAAGTCTTCAAAACACTCGAAGGACCGAATACGACCGAAGATGATGCGGTTCGAATCGTAGGCGAATGTTTGCGTGAGACGTGGTTTTCACCCGCGTTTGTAGAACAACGCGTGTTCATTCTTGATCAATGCCTGAATTCGGTGACAAAAAGGCGAGTTGTGCCTATTGTTCTGCAAAAACTGGACCAGTACCTTGAAATAAGACTCAATCTCGCGCCTGTAGCATTGAACCAAATTCGCGGTGAAATGAACAACTGGTACAGGGCGCACCAACTTAATTCTCGAAACGACCCACGACTTTAACGCGACATGTTCGCCGACACTCCTCACTCTAAAAACGGAGAAATGATTTAGACTTGATGTTGTGAAATGCAAAATCCGTCGCCCCAAGATGCATCAATTGCGATATAATCACTCCTACAACTTTTTTCCAAAGACAGTTCTTCTGTTTTCTTCTTTTTCTGCATGTCTGAACCTCCTTTCCTCCGCGCGGGACAAATCCTCAAAGGTGCATTGTTCAATGAACCGATGCGCGTGGAAACACTTCGCGCTCTCGGCGATTCGACGTGGAGTGTTGGCTTGGTCGGGCTGCAGTCCGAGCGTTTTCGGAATGTCACACTGACGCAATACGACCTGAAAACGCTCACCATCCTCGAAACAGTTTCCTCATTCAATGGGGATTCGGCATTGCTCAAACTGGGACTGCAAGCGTATGCCCTCGGCATTGCGTACGAGTTCGACCCGTATTTCGGACTTTCCATTTCACGCGTTGACCCTCTGCCGCATCAACTCGCCGCGATTTACGACCACCTGTTGAAATTGGCGCGCGTGCGTTTTCTGCTCGCCGATGATGCGGGCGCGGGCAAAACCGTGATGGCAGGACTGCTCATCCGCGAATTGAAATTGCGCGGGTTGTTGGAACGCATCCTCGTCGTGTGTCCAGCGAATCTTGCTTTTCAATGGCAGCGCGAACTCAAAGAAAAGTTCGATGAGAAATTTGTCGTGATGCGCGGGGGAGACATTCGTGACCAGTTCGGCATGAATCAGTGGCTCGAACAAAAACAAATCATCACTTCGCTCGACCTTGCGAAACGCGGGGATATTTTGCCCGGCATTCGTCAAGCGCATTGGGACCTCGTGATTGTGGATGAAGCGCATCACATGTCATGGACACCGCCCTCACGCAAGACGGCGCGTTATGCGTTGGGCGAACTCTTGCGCGATTCCACTGATCATTATTTACTGCTCACCGCCACACCCCACAAAGGCGATCCTGAAAACTTTCGACTGTTTTTGCAATTGCTCGATCAGGATGCGTATGCGGATATTCGTTCGATTCACGAAGCGATGGATCGCCGTCGCGCGCCCTTTTATTTGCGACGCACTAAAGAAGCAATGGTTCATTTTCCTGAACGGCAGCCCGATGGGACATGGAGCGCGAAAAAGATTTTTACGAAACGCATTCCTACCACGATTGAATTTGCGATCGATGGCGCGGAAGACCAGTTGTATCGGGACGTGACGCGCTTTGTCAAGCAGCAGAGCGCGCGGGCGGCAGCACAGGGCGATGACCCACGCGCGCGTGCGGTTGGCTTTTTGATGGCGTTGTATCAACGGCGGCTCGCCTCAAGCACATACTCACTGCGTCACTCGTTAGAGAATCGCGCGCGGCGTTTGGAAGAAAATCTGAAACGCGCGAATGAACTCGCGCGTGAAGCGCCACCCGATTTGCCTGACGCGGAAGAATTGGAAGAGATGGAAGACCTCGAACGCGAACGATTCGAGGGATTGTTGGAAGCAATCACACTGAGCAACAATGCGGAACTGGTGCGCGCAGAGGTTGCTCAATTGCGCCAACTCGCGGAGCAGGCACAAAAAGTTGAAGAGGCGAGTGAAGAAGCCAAGCTGAAGCGACTTGAGGACTTGTTAAAGACGCAAGGTTTCTACACAAATCCAAAACAGCAACTACTCATCTTTACCGAATTCCGCGACACGCTCGACTATTTGGTGAAATGTTTGCAAACGTGGGGCTTTCGAGTCGGGACTATTCACGGCGGGATGCGCCCCGGTTCGCGGGACGAGCCGGGGACGCGCCTTTATGCGGAGCAACAATTTCGTGAAGGGGCGACACAAATTTTGGTTGCGACCGAAGCAGCGGGCGAAGGCATCAACTTGCAAGTGTGTCATATTCTTTTCAATTATGACATTCCTTGGAATCCGAATCGCCTTGAGCAACGCATGGGACGTATTCATCGCTACGGACAGACCAAAGATTGTTTGATTTTTAATTTTGTCGCGGGCAACACGATTGAAGGGTACGTGCTGCGGCGCTTGTTGGAGAAATTGCAAGAGATTCGCAATGCATTGGATGATGATGCGGTATTCAATGTTGTCGGCGAAGTGCTGCCGCCTGCGCACATCGAGCGCGTGCTGCGCGAATATTATTCGGGCAAATTGGGCGATGCAGATTTGGAAGAACGGTTATTACGCAATGTGGATGAAGCGCAGTTTCGCGCTATTTGCCAGAATGCGTTGGAAGGACTTGCCGCCAAGAAATTGAATCTCGAAATGTTGATTGAACGGCGCGCCCGCGCCCAAGAACGCCGCGTTGTGCCGGAGACGATCGCGCGTTTTATGGCAGAGGCGGGCAACGTGGCGAATCTCGCGCTCAAGCCCATTCCAGCATTGCCGCATACGTTTGAACCCGGGCGCATTCCACAAGTGCTACGTCATTACGAGCAGGAAAGCACTTGGAAACTTGCACCGCTCGCCCAACGCTATCCGCGTTTTTCAACCGACCGCCTGATTGCAGAGGAACACAATCTCGAATGGATTACGCCCGGGCATCCGCTCTTTGAAGCGCTGCGGCGACACACGCTGGAGCAAGCGCACGAAACATTTGGCAAGGGCGCGTGTTTTTATTCTTTGCAACACGAAGCTCCGGCGCGCATTGATTTTTATCGCGCGCGCGTGGTGGATGGTTTGGGGCAAGTGATCCACGAACGTTTGTTGGCAGTAGAAATTGCAGAGAATCAAGAACCGCGTTTGCAAGAACCGAACCTGCTTGGAAATTTCAGCATTGCCGAAACATCACAAACGACACCGCTTGCTGCCGAATTACCGGAAGCGACGGATTGGCTGAACGCGAATGCCCTGCGTCCATTTTTGGAACAAGTGCGCGCAGAACGCTTGAGCGAGATTGAACGAATTTCGGAACATGTGGAATTGTCGTTGACCGAACTGTTGCAAAAGGCGGATGAGGAAATTGGGCGCGCGCTGATTGAAGTGGAACAAGGTGTGCAGGGCGCGGAAGGACGCTTTGCGCAAGCGGAAATGCGTCATGCGGAATTGACCGCGCGGCGCGAACGACGGCGCCAAGAATTAGAGCGACAGCGCTCCTTGACATTGCAGAATGTCGAACGAATCACAAGTGTTCTCGTGTTGCCGCATCCCGAACGCGCGGCGCCCGAAGTGCAGCGACTCCGCCCCAATTTTGAAACGGAAGCGAAAGCGATGCAAGCGGTGATGGAATACGAAAGCGCGCAAGGACGTCAGGTGTATGACGTGCATGAAAAAAATCTCGGCTATGACATTACGAGTCTTGATTTGAATTCCGGTGAATTGCGCTTGATTGAAGTGAAAGGATTGGGCGCGGCGAGTGGAACGATTCTGTTGACGCCAAACGAACGGCGCGTTGCCGAAGACCGCCGCGATTGTTATTGGCTTTATGTGGTGACGGATTGCGAGCGAGTGCCGACGTTACAAGAACCCATCAAGGACCCGGCGCGTTTTCCGTGGCATGAAGTCGTCAAGGTGCAGCATTATTGGCTGCAAGTGGATGCGATGACAAGCCCACTGCGTGTGCATGAATCCAGAGTTGGGTATAACACTGACCATTGATTTGCAATTTCATTGAACGCTAAACGAGGCAAAGATGCCCACAGAAAAACTTTCAGAAAAAGACCTCAAGCGCGAACTCAATGACCTTCAAGCGCGCTTTCCCAAATTAAACGACAAACAAATTTTCATCGCGTGGTTTTTGCGCGCGAGCATCACGGCGGATGAACAAACGGCAGTTGCTGCGTTGTGCGGCGGCGCGCGCGATAAGGATGTAGACGCGGTTGTGATTGACGACCATAGTCGAACGGTATTCGTCGTTCAGGGTAAATATCGAAACAAGTTGATGGAAAAAAGTGAAAAGCGCCCTGATGTAAAAAGTTTTGCCGAGTTAGGACCGGACTTGAGTGGTGATGACGCAAATTTTGTGATCCTGAGCAAAAAGCTTTCACCCGAAGTCCATGACCGCCTTGTCAAAGCACGCGACAAGATTCGCAAGTACCAGTATCGCGTTCGTCTTGTTTATGTCACGACAGGAAAAGCAAGTGCTTCGCTCAAAGACGAAGCAGAACGCATTGTCCGCACTGCAGAGGGTGATGCACGCTTTGAGTTCTTTGACGGCAAACGCGTGTTGGGAATGCTCGATTACTATTTGCGCGATGTAGCTCCGCCCGTTTCCTCGCTTGACCTGGAGATGGAACTGGGGAACGGTGTCGAGATCAAAGGCATCTTTCATCGTTACGACAGCAAATTGGATATCGAGGCATGGGTATTTTCCATGACGGGACGCGCGGTTGCCGAGATGTACAAGGAAGCGGGCACGCGCCTCTTTGCGTTGAACATTCGCGGTTATCAAGGGGACACGGAAATCAACGAAGGGATGGAAGAAACACTGGGGAAGGAACCCGAATATTTTTGGTATTACAACAATGGCTTGACGATTGTTTGTGACAACGCGCAAAAAATTTCCAGTCATGGGCGCGATATTTTGCGCGTTTCAAGCCCGCAGGTGATCAACGGACAACAAACAACTCGCACGTTGGCAAAAGACACAAACAATGCCAAGGCGAGTGTGACAGTGCGGGTGATTCGCATCCCGCACGATATGGATGCGAATTCGGATACCTTTGATACATTGGTTTCTCAAATCGTAAAGTCCACGAATTGGCAAAACTATATTGTGCCTTCGGATTTGATTTCAAATGACCGACGGCAGATCGAGATTCATCGCCATTTGAAAAACATGGGGTACTGGTATGTTCGTAAACGTCAGTCTCGCGGTGAAGCCAAGCGCGAAGCGGGTGGACAACAATTTCGGTTGATTTTTAAAACGGAACTCGCCCAAGCAGTAGCAGGCTGTGACCTCGACCCACAAGTTGTGCGTAGCGGCAAAGAACGACTCTTTGAAAAACCACTGTATGGGACCGTGTTCCCCACCTCTGACCCGTACTTTTATTTGACACGCTTTTGGCTCGCCGAAAGTGTCAGTTATGCGGCGCGTGGTTATCCCGAACGCTCGTATGCGAAATGGCTTGTCTTGAATTTCATGTGGTCAAATGTACGCTCGTTGGTCAATTCGAAAAGCGACGCCGAGCGCTTTCGCAAACATTGGGAACAGGGTAGCAAGGCAATGTATTATCTGTGGCAAGCGAACAATGTGGTATACAACGCAGCATTGCGGTTCTATCGTCTCAAACGCGGCAAAGGTGCAACGGCGACTGATGTCTCTAATTTTTTCAAACGGAGAAACCTGCACCGCGAGTTTGCAAAATTTTGGACGGGTTCACGCAATTCCTATCGTCCGGCATTCAAACGCGCAATTCAAAAATTTGAAAGCAAATTGAGTGAGGACCTTGACGCGTGATCCCCAAAGACTGTAAACGTCTCGCCGAAGTAGATTTTCCCATCGCACAGGTGAGCAAGCATGCGGCGCGCGAAAAATCCATTCGCCACGGTCATCCGTCCACACTGCATTTGTGGTGGGCGCGGCGACCCTTGGCGTCGTGTCGCGCAATTTTGCTCGGTTTGTTATTGCCCGACCCCGTAGACGCGTTGTGTCCTCAGGATTTCAAGACGCGGGCGCGCGAACTGTTGCCGCCGCTGCTCGGCGCAATCGGCGCGAGTGATTTGGACCTTCGCAAAAAATTGAATGACTTTATCGGGACGTTTGCAAATTGGGATTTGGCATCTAACCAAGTGTGGTTGAACGCGGCGCGCGAATTGGTGCATGCTGCGCATCCTGAAGAAACTCCGCTCGTGGTTGACCCGTTCGCGGGCGGCGGCTCGATTCCGCTCGAAGCATTGCGCCTCGGCTGCGATGCGTTTGCCAGTGATTTGAATCCTGTCGCGTGCTTGATTGAAAAAGTGATGTTGGAAGATATTCCACGTCACGGACCTGAACTCGCAGAGGAACTGCGGCGCGTTGGTGGCGAAATCAAAGCAGCAGCGGTACAAGAACTCAAAGAATTTTATCCGCCCGACCCCAATGGCGCGCGTCCGATTGCGTACTTGTGGGCGCGCACAATTCGCTGCGACAACTGCGGCGCGGAAATTCCATTGATGCGTTCGTTTTGGTTGAGCAAAAAAGAAAAACGCAAACGCGCGCTGCGTCCAAATATCATTCGCAACGAAAACGAAATTCCGCGCGTCGAGTTTGAGATCTTTGAACCCAAGAATGAAGCGGAAGTACGAAACGGCACTGTGAATCGCGCGAAAGCAACCTGTTTGTGCTGCAACATTGTGACGATGCCCGACCGCGTGCGCGCGCAACTGAGAGCACAACGCGGTGGCGCAGATGTTGTTTTTGATGCAAATGGTAATCGCATGGGTGGCGCGCGCATGACGGCGGTTGTGCTCTTGAAAGAAGGGGAGGAAGGCAGACGTTACCGTTTGCCGAACGAGTGTGATTACGATGCAGTGTTCCATGCGACCAAACGTTTGCAAGAATTTGTTGCCACACGATTATCCAATGGTCTTACAGTTGTACCAGACGAGCCAAGCCCGATCGGTGGTGGCAAAGGTGCAGGGCGCGCTTTTTCACAAAGAAATTATGGAATGGAAAAATGGTGTGATTTGTTTTCGTCGCGACAATTGTTGGCACAAATTACCTTGATGAGGTGCGTCGGTAATCAATCGGATGAACATATCGCACGATTGCTTGGATTCGCATTAGATAAATCTGCGGACGGAAATAATTCTTTAGCACGATGGTTGGCTGATTCCGAAAATCCTGTAAACCTCTTTTCGCGTCAAGCGATCCCTATTGTTTGGGATTTTTGCGAATCGTCACCATCAAGTCGCGCGCGTGGTGTTTTTCTTTCAGGCCTTGGTGCAGTTACCGAAGTCATTACTTCAAGTGTGAGTGAACATCCTGGACAAACTCAAATTGCAGATGCGTGTGAATCGCCCTTGCCCGGCGGTACCGCTTCCATTTGGTTTACTGATCCGCCTTACTATGATGCGATTCCGTATTCTGATTTGTCTGATTTTTTCCTCATCTGGCTTAAACGCGCATTGACAAATCAATCACTGTTGCGCGATCCATTTGACCCAAACAATCCTCTATCGCCAAAACTTCGCGAAGCGGTTCAGGATGAAATAAAAAAAGTTGATGGGCGACCGAAAGACAGAAAATTTTTTGAAGAGACGATGGCAAAGACATTTGCCGAAGGACGTCGCGTCTTGAAAGAAGATGGAATTGGTTCTGTTGTCTTTGCACACAAAACCACAGAGGGCTGGGAAGCACTGCTATCGGGTATGGTTCGCGGCGGTTGGGTGATTACGGGTTCGTGGCCCCTTGCAACAGAAAGTGAGTCGCGATTACGCGCCCGTGACTCTGCCGCGCTCGCCACTAGCATTCATCTCATCTGTCGCCCACGCCCTGACGATGCCGAGATTGGTGATTGGAGTGATGTTCTGCGTGAACTCCCTGTCAGAGTCGCAGACTGGATGGAGCGATTGCAAAGTGAAGGTGTGCGCGGTGCTGACCTCGTTTTTGCGTGCATCGGTCCCGCGCTCGAAATCTACAGTCGTTATTCTCAAGTGGTGGATGCCGAAGACCGCGAAATTCCACTCGGCGGAAATCCCGAAGCCAAAGAACCATACAAGCGCGGTTATCTCGCGTATGTGTGGGAAGTCGTCGGACGCGCGGCATTGGAACAAGTTCTCGGCACGGCGGAAGCCCGCGCACGCAATGGGATGGCAGGAGTACTGGAAGAGGATTCGCGTTTGACCGCGTTGTTCTTATGGACAATGCAAAGCACATCGGACGACGGGGGACGGACGACCGACGACGAACGACGCAAGTCAGATGACGACGTGGAAGAAGAAACGGAGAGTGAGGAAGAGGAAGAAGCATCCCGCGCGAAAAAGAAAAAGGGGTTCTCGCTCATCTATGATGTGGCGCGCCGCTTTGCCCAACCGCTTGGCATTCATTTGCAGGATTGGGAAGGACGCATCATCGAAACGGAAAAAGGGATTGTGCGCTTGCTGCCCGTCAGCGAACGCGCCAAACAACTTTTTGGTGACGACGGCGCGGATGCGGTGGCGAGTGAAATTGAGAATGAACCCGCACGCGCGTCCTTGCAATTGTCGCTCGCGCTCTTTCCCGATGAACCGCACACTGCGCTTGCACCGAAAATTCGCGGGGGACGCAAACGCGCAAATGTTTCCGACGAATCATTGAAAACGCAGCGCGAGGCAACCACCCTCGACCGCGTTCACGCGGCGATGCTTTTGCAAAAGAGCGGACGCACGAACGCATTGCGCGCGTTGCTCGAAGCGGAACAAGAGCGCGGACCAAATTTTGTGCGTCTCGCCAACGCGCTCTCGGCGCTCTATCCGCGCGAAAGTGAAGAAAAAAGATTGGTGGACGCGATGTTGTTGGCAGTGCCGCGTTGAAAGTGGGGTTCAGTGACCCAAGGACAATATGGAAGCACAAGAAGGACGCGCCTTGGTACGCCAAGCGGTTCAGCAAATCAAAACAACGACGGATGCCGTTGTTGGGTGGTCACAGGTACTCAAAGACTCTCGACAAATGCGTTCAAATGAAGATGCCCAAATCTATCTACACTTGGAAGACGCATTCAGTTCGATTCTTAACCCAGAAGTCTTTCCCAGTCTTCATTCACCCCAAGGACACAGTCGCACAATACGCATTGGCGAACATTCACTATCAATTACGGTTACGCACCGCGCCAAGAATCTTGAAGACATTCGCGGGATTGATGTAATTTACAACTTGTTTGATTGGAAAGGGCTTGCCTTTCAACACAAAAAGAGGTTAAAGAACGGACGGATTCATTTCGGTAAAGAAGAGAACGCGCAGCGCAAAAAAATCCAAACGCTGTGCGGGATATGTGGTTTGTCAAATCGCTTTAATGAAGAGGATGCTTTCCTCGTGCCTTACTGTTCAAGTCTTTATGTTATCGGCGATACGCAAACCGAATTGAGACAAGTTGCTTCCGCTTGCAGAATGAATCTCTATCTTGAAGCGTATCCCACCAGCCCGAATGATTCAGACACATTGCCCTTTCCGCCTGAATTACCAATGATTGATTTGATGTTTCTGCAGTGCATGGTGGGCAGACGGCTGGCATCCGAAGAGGAAACTATTCTTTTGAGCGCAATCGAGGATGTGTTTATGGCACAACCCGACATCGTCTTCAAAGCGCACCTGCAACACAATACTGAAATTAAACTTGAGGATATCCTCATCAGGAACAGACCAAATCATTGACTAAAGCGCAAACCACATGGAACTTGACCTCTGGTACAAAACTGCAACGCCGCGCAAAGAAGTGCGCGAAGGACGTTCGTTCAATCCCGACGAATTCGCGATTGCCCTCGAACAAGTTGTCTCGGGCGACGCGCCCGAAGATTACAAAGAGCCCGCGAAATTTTTTGCGCGCACGGCATTCACGCGCGCATTGCGCGAACACGCGGGCATGGTGCTGCGGCGTCTCGCCGGTGAAACCGTCAACACTGCGCCCGTGCTTACGCTGGTCACGCAATTCGGCGGCGGCAAAACGCACACACTCACCACGCTCTATCATCTTGTCAAACATGCAGACCAAGCAGAAACGTTTCAAGGGATTCCCGAATTGCTGAAAGAAGCGAATCTCAACGCGGCGCCGCATGCAAAGGTTGCGGTGTTCGTCGGCAACGCGTGGGACCCTCAATCGGGGCGTGAAACCCCATGGATTGATATTGCGCGACAACTTGCGGGAGATCAAGGAGTCGAACTCCTAGGGCTTGATGCTAAAAATTCACCGCCAGGGACGGAAGCGCTCGGGAGACTCTTTGATGCAGCGGGCGGTTCAGTCTTGATTCTGATGGACGAAGTGCTCAACCTCATCAATCGCCATCGCCGTCTCGCCGAACCGTTTTATGCGTACTTGCAAAATGTTTCTGTCGCCATGACAAGCAATCCGCGCGGCGCGATGGTGGTGAGTTTGCCGCGCAGTCGCGTCGAGATGACCGAATTTGACCAACAGTGGCAAGAAAAAATTACCAAAGTCGTGCGCCGCGTTGCCAAAGACCTCATCTCGAATGATGAAGCTGAGATTGGCGAAGTTGTGCGCTTGCGGTTGTTTGAAAATATCGGCGATGAACGTGTGCGTCGCCGCGTCGCACGCGCATATGCAACATGGTGTTTTGAGCATCGCGCACAACTTCCACCCGAATGGACGGCGATAGACACTGCCGCAACGGAAGCGAAAGCGCGCGAATTTTTGCAAACACGTTTCGAGGCGTGTTATCCCTTTCATCCTGCGACGCTCTCGGTCTTTCAACGCAAATGGGCACCGCTGCCGCAGTATCAACAAACACGCGGCACGCTTGCGATGTTCGCGCAGTGGATTTCATTGGCATATCATCAAGCATTCACCTACGCCAAACCTGAAGCACTTCTCACGTTGGGCAGCGCGCCGTTGGAAAATCCAAATTTTCGCGCGGTGGTGTTGGGACAGCTCGGCGAAGCAAGATTGAATGCTGCAATTGATGCGGACATTGCAGGAGACCACTCACATGCCCGCGCGCTCGATGCGGACACCAAAGACGCGCTAAAAGATATTCATCGTCGCGTCGGTTCTGCAATTTTGTTTGAATCGTCGGGTGGACAAATTGACAAAGTCGCGCACTTGCCCGAATTGCGATTCGCTTTGGGCGGTCCCGATGTGGACACGACGAGTGTGGACGTTGCCGCATCGGCACTTGAGTCGCGCTCGTTTTTTATTCGACGTGTGGGGACAGATGGATTTCGCATTCATCATCAAGCCACACTCAAAAAAGTGGTCAGCGACCGTCGCGCCTCGCTCGATGAAGAAAACGAAATTCGCCCTACGATGCGGAATCTCGTCAAAACCCAATTCGACAAAGGGCGCACGATTCCATGGGTTCCCTTTCCCACAGACAGCACCGCAATTCCGGATTCACCCAAACTCACGCTCGTGCTCTTGGACCCAACGCAAGATTGGGGCAGCGATGGCGTGCTGCGTCAGCAAATCGCAGAATGGACCAAGCGGCGCGGCACGAGTGACCGTTTATATCCGGGCGCGTTGGTGTGGTGCGTGAAACAACCGGGCCGCAGCTTGCACGACAAAGTGGAAATGCTCTTGGCATGGAAACGCGTCAAGCGCGAAGTAGATGACGGCACGCTGGGTGCCGAGTACGACACTTCGGACAAGAATGAAATCCAAGCCGAGATAAAAGAAGCGCAAGAACAAGCAGAAGATGAGGTTTGGGCGAGTTACCGTTTTGTCGTCCTTATGGACAATAAAGAAACCGATGGACTCAAAGCGATTGACTTGGGTTCGGGACATTCAGGGCATGGAGAAACATTGTGCGGGCGAATTCTAGCTGCGCTCAAGTCGAACGCACTCTTGAACGAATCGCCGGGCGCGGGTTATTTAGATCGCCGTTGGCCCCCCACGTTCAAAGATTCCGGCGCGTGGCCCCTCATCAGTTTGCGTCAAGCATTTTTGACCGGGGCGTTGGATCGCCTACTCGACCCCGACGCGTACTTGCGAGGCAAAATTCCAGAATTCGTCGAGCGCGGTGAGTTTGGTTTGGCATCCAGCGCAAAAAGCGACGGTTCGTATGAACGCGTTTGGTTCAAAGAATTGTTGCCGCCCGATGAGGTCGCGTTTGATGCGGATGTCTATTTAATCAAAAAGGTAAAAGCGCAGGAATTGAAAGCGGAGATCAAACCATCCGAGCAGACTCGGTCTGCGAGCGAAAAGTCGACAGAGCCCGAAATCAAAAAGGAAGAACCTTCTCAAGCAAAAGAATCTACTGCGGCACTTGCTGATACCAAGCCGATACCCCAAGTTCACCAGTTGCGGCTCTTTGGAGAAATTCCGCCCGAGACATGGAATCGGCTTGGCACCAAACTTGTACCAAAGCTGCGTTCGGGGCAAGACCTCAAACTACAGGTACAATTTGTCGTGAACGTCTCTGCCGACGCATCGCAGAATCTAATCCGCGAGCTGCAGCAAGCACTCGATGAATTAGGGATTGGGGATAAGGTGAAGATCGAGGAGAGTAAAGTGGACCCCTTTGTCAAGACACAATTTGGGTCAAAGTTAAGATAGCTTGTCTCCTTTGGTTTGAGAGAGAAA
>CALMZO010000315.1 GCA_937870825.1 uncultured Chloroflexota bacterium
TCTTTCGGCAGTGCGCCGCCGAGCCAACCATGCGCGCCCAATTCGTGTACGAGTTCGCGCGGCATCGCGCCGCGTTCGTCCATCGCGCGGGCGTACGGAGCAATGTGCGTGTTTGCAAAATCGCGCGCGCGGTGTTGGATGTGTTTTTGTAGGTCGGTGAGAGAAAAGTTCATTTGCTGAAACGCCATCGAATGAATTCGACGGCTCTTTAGGTGAAAATTCGTTCAAACGAATTGGGTACGCTCAAACCCAATAAATTGGGTTTCCACCTGTTTAGACGTGAAATTCATTTCACGGCGTTCGCGTGTTCAATTGCGCGCATATGCCGCAATAAACTCCAACACCCTCCTCCACGCATCCGCCGATTCGTTTGCAAATTCCGTGTACTTGCGGTCAAAGAAACTGTGCGGCGCGCCGTCGTAGATGACGAGTTCGTGTTCCACGCCGGCTTTGTCCAATTCTTCATCCAATTGTTTCACCATCTCGACGGGAATCCCCTGGTCTGCGCCGCCATACAAACCCAACACGGGATTTTGAATCTTGTGCGCGATTTCCAGCACCGTTCCTTCCGCGCCGATAAATTTGCGCGTCATGCCCGAATAAAATGGAATCAAGCCCGCGATGTTAAAGCCGCGCGTGCCGCTGTAAAGTGTCAGCGTGCCGCCCATGCAAAATCCAAGCACAAATACTTTGGCGGTTGAATCTTGACGCAAGTACGCCAGCGCGACAGTGACATCTTCAAAAAAAGTGGGCAAAGTCATTTGCCCAACGTGCGGCATGTATTCAAAGGATTCGTCGCGTGCGGTCAATCCCGCCGTACGTCCGAAATAATCGAGCGCCAAAGCGCGCACGCCCACTTCGGCAAACCGCAGCGCGAGTTCTTTATAAAATTGATGCAGTCCGCGCACGTCCGGATAAATCAAAACTTGCGCGTCAAATCCATCGCTTGGTTGTGCGAGATACGCGTTAAATGGATTGCCGTCGCTCGCGGTCAAAACAAAATCGCGTCCCGTTGCGTTGCGTTTTTCGCCCGGTGGTTCCGGTGGTCGCGCGTTGCCGTCATAACACATGGTTGCCTCCTGTAAGGGCAATTCATGAATTGCCCTTACGAATCTCCAATCACCGCCGTCGCTTCAATCTCTATCATTGCGTTCGCGTCGTACAAACTTTTCACTTCGAGCAATGTCATCGCGGGAAAATATCTGCCAAAGTACGCGCGATACACCTCGCCAACACGTTCGCGCTGCGCGTGATACGCGCGTTTGTCCGTCACATAAATCGTCATGCGAACGATATCGGTCAATTCGCCGCCCGCTTCATTCACAATCGTTTTGATATTTTCTAACGTTTTGCGAAATTGTTCAATCAGGTCAAACGGATTTTCAATTTTTCCCGTCGCGTCCATTCCCGTCTGTCCCGCGAGAAAAAGAATTTTCCCGCCTTGCGTGAGAATGCCGTTCGCGTACCCGATAGGTTTGGCGAGTGATGCAGGACTAATAGTTTCCTTCGTCGTCCGTCGTTCGTCATTCGTCATTCGTCATCTTCCCTTGAACACCGGTTTCTGTTTCGCAACGAACGCCTCGTAAAACGCGCGCTGGTCTTCGCCCATCATCATCAACGCTTGCGCTTGCGCTTCGGCTTCGAGCGCGGCGTGAATGTCCATCGTCCACTCGTTGTTCACCATCAATTTCGTCATCCCAAGCGAATAGGTTGGACCATTCGCTAAACGCGCTGCCAATTCGCGCGCGGTTGGAAGCAATTGTTCAAGCGGCACGACGCGATTTGCGAGTCCGATTTTTTCTGCCGTCGCCGCGTCCACATCATCGCCCAACATCAACAATTCCATCGCGCGTCCCTGTCCAATCATGCGCGGCAATAAAAATCCCGCGCCCATGTCCGCGCCTGTCAGTCCGACACGCGTGAACAAAAACGCGAATTTCGCATTATCGGCAACGATGCGAAAATCGGACGCCAACGCAATCACCGCGCCCGCGCCCGCCGCCATGCCGTTCACTGCGGCGATGATGGGTTTCGGCAGCAAGCGCATGTTGCGAACGAGATGCCCGGTCATGCGGCAAAATTCCAAATGTTCGCGCATGTCGCGTTCGAGCAGCGCGCCGATAATTTTGTGCACATCGCCGCCCGCGCAAAACGCGCGTCCGTTCCCTGTAATCAAAACCACGCGCACGTTGTCATCATAACGCAATTCTTCAAACAAATCGCGCAGCTGCGCGTAAATTTCCAACGTAATCGCGTTCAACACTTCGGGACGATTCAACGTGATCGTCGCGATGTGGTCTTGAACGTCATAGAGGAAATCGTAGTTCATGTTTATTTCTCACGCAAAGGCGCAAAGGCGCAAAGAAAAGACACTTGACGTTTCACGTTTGACGCTTCACGTCACCACCGGTCTCTCACTCGGAAACTTTTCGTACAACTTTTCCTCCATCACACGCCGCATTCGTTCCATCGCACAGTACACATCTTCAAAGCGCGTGTACAACGGTGCGATGCCGAAACGAATGTTGTCGGGAAAACGAAAATCGGGAATCACGTTCAGCTCCTCAATCAGCGCGCGGTCAATGCGTAACCCGTCGGGATGTCCGAGCGAAACGTGCGAGCCGCGAAGGTTTGCATCGCGCGGAGAATTCAAGGTGACACCAAACGGTTGCAGCCACGCTTCCCACAACGCAGTCAACAATTCCGTTTGTTGAATAGATTTCGCGCGCAAGTTTTCCATGCCCGCTTCGAGCAATATATCAACCCCTGCTTCAATCGCCAACAGCGAAAGCATCGGCGGCGTGCCGACATGGAAACGCGCGACGCCTTGCGCGGGCGCGTAGTCAGAGTCCATCGCAAACTGATTTTTTTGTCCGAACCATCCTTGAATCGGATTCGACAACTGCTCCTGCAAATCGCGCCGCACGTACAAAAACGCGGGCGCGCCGGGTCCGCCATTCAGGTATTTGTACGTACAGCCCACCGCCAAATCCGCGTCACACGCATTCAATTCAATGGGAATCGAACCGACGGAATGCGACAAGTCCCACAGCACGAGCGCGCCCGCGTCATGCGCCGCTTGCGTCAGCGCGCGCATGTCGTACACCGCGCCGCTTTTGAACGCGGTGTGCGTAAGCGTCACCAGCGCGCAATTATTTTTTTCGATGGCGTGTACAATCGCGTCGGTAATAATGGCGACATCGTTTTGTGGCGCAACGTAGGTGATAGTTTTTCCGCGCGCGCGCGCAATGCCTTGCAAAATGTACGCATCGGTTGGAAAGTTCACCGTCTCGGTGACAATCTGATTTTTCCCCTCACGCGCATCGAGCGCGGCATTCACCAATTTATAAAAATTCACCGACGTCGAATCCGCGACCAGCACTTCATCGCTCCGTGCGCCAATGAGCTGCGCGATTTTTCCGCCGAGATGTTGCGGAGCAACGTACCATCCTTCACCCCAGCCGCGCACCAAGCGTTTGCCCCATTCCTTTTCGACAATCTCGCGCACGCGTGCAATCGTTCGTTTCGGCAATCGCCCCAACGAATTGCCGTCCATGTAAATTGTATCCGCGTCCTCTATTACAAATTCCTCGCGGAATTTTGCGAGCGGGTCTTGCGCGTCGAGCAAACGCGCGTACTCTAGCGTCAATTGCATTTCAAGCATTCCACGTGATACATGATACTTGATACGTAATCACAATGCAGTTCTGATCCTCCACAATTCGGGAAACAACACCACATCCAACATTTTTCGCAAGTACGGAATGCCCGGTGTGCCACCGGTGCCTTGTTTGAAACCAATGATGCGTTCGGCGGTGGTGACGTGGCGAAAACGCCACTGGCGAAACAAGTCTTCGAGGTCAATCAATTCTTCCGCAAGTTCGTACAAGTCCCAATGCGTTTCCGGTTCACGATACACTTGCAGCCACGCGCGTTCCACCGCCGGATGCGCGCAGTACGGTTTCGACCAATCGCGTTCAATCACTTCGGGCGGCAGTTCGATGCCGCGCCGCGCGAGCAAACGCAGCGCTTCATCGTACAGCGACGGGGAATTAAACTCGCGCTCCAGCTGCGCGTACATTTCGGGACGATGCGCGTGCGGCTTGAGCATCACCGCGTTTTTGTTCCCCATGATAAATTCGAGCATCCGATATTGGTACGATTGAAAACCGGACGCGTTGCCGAGCGTGCCGCGAAATTGGAGATATTCGCTGGGCGTCAACGTCGAAAGCACCGTCCACGCGTTCGTCATCTGTTCCAAAATGCGCGTGACGCGTGCGGTCATTTTGAAACTCGGCATCAAGTCATCGTGTTGAATTTGTTCGCGCGCCGCGTGCAATTCGTGCAGAATCAATTTCAACCACAACTCTTGAACGTGATGGATGATGATGAACAATGGTTCGTTGTGATTGTCCGAACGCAAATGCTGCGCCGATAACAATTTGTCCAAATCCAAATAATCGCCATAACTCATCGCGCGTTCAAAGTCCAGCCGCGCGCCATAAGCGGATGAACCATTTTCTGCTTTCATGGAACTCCTTTGTCCCGCGTTCGTCATTCGTCCTTTGTCGTTCGTCCTCATTCAAAACATCACAGCGCCGCCATCCACATTGATTGCCTGCCCCGTGATGCCGCGCGCATTTTCGTTTATGAGCATCAGCGCAACATGCGCGACTTCTTCTGAAGTGATTAAACGATTTTGCGGCGAAAGTTTTTCGAGGAATGTGCGCGCATCGCTTTCCGACATTTTCGTACGCTTGGCAATGTTCGCAATCGAAGTGTCCGTCATTGGCGTATCCACATAGGCGGGACAAATCGCGTTGACGGTAATGTTGTGCGGAACAAATTCCATCGCGAGCGCGCGGGTGAGACCGAGGACGCCGTGTTTTGAGGCAGTGTACGCTGCCGTATATTTCCAACCCACTTTGCTTGCGAGCGAGGCGATGTTGATGATGCGTCCCCAATTCTCCGCGACCATCATCGGCGCAACGGCTTTGGTGACGTAATAGACCGAATCCAAATTCGTCGCGATAATTTTGTGCCACAGCGCGTCGTCGTGTCCGATAAATTTGTGCGAACCGCCGACGCCCGCGTTATTTACCAAAATTGTTATCGCGCCGAATTCTGCTTGAATCTGTTTCACCGCGTTCGCAATCGCATCGGGCTGCGTCACATCACACACCACTGCAAATGCTTCACCCCCCCCCGCGCGAATTTCGTCGGCTACATTTTCAATATCGCGCACCGTACGCGCGGAAATCGCAACGCGAATGTTTTGTTTTGCCAACTCGCGCGCAATTACCGCGCCGATTCCCTTTCCCGCGCCCGTCACCCATGCCACACGTTTCATGTTCAACGCCGCCTTTACTTTTTACTTTTCGCTTTGAACTTTTGACTTGTTATCCGCTCCACGGACTCCACACAATCACCTTTTCCGGCAAAATTTTATACAGCGCGCGCACTTCGCCGGGAAAACGCATACTCGGCGGATAGACCTCTTTTTCAAGATAACGCTGCGACAATTTGTTCAGGTGTTCTTCCGCGCCCTCCTCTGTAATTTCGACAACGCGTCCGCGTATCGAAATATAGCGGTCGGAATTGTCCGGGTCGGGAATTTGCAGCGCGACATGCGGACGTTCCTGCATATTTTTGTCCTTGATGCGCCCGCGCGCGGAATTGATAATGATGTGTTTGCCGTCCCAATCCACATACACGCTCGTGACGTGCGGCGTGCCGTCGGGCATAATCGTCGCCAAATGTCCGAACGCTTTTTTCTGAAACAAATCCAAAAACTCAGCGGGAATCGCGCCGCGCTGCGGCTGCGCTTTTTTCCACGCGCGATAGGCGTGCGCGAAATCGCGGTCTGCCATTTCGATGCGCTTGAAACTCACGCGTTGACTGCGCGTCATGACTTTGTATGCAAAGGGGAGCGGGTCGAGATGCAGATAGTTTTGTACATTTTCCAGCCACGTCAAACTGCGTACTGCCGCCGTTTGAAAACGGTCAATCACCGGTTTTCGCACGCGTTGAAATTCGGGCAGCGCGGTTTCCACATTCGGGCAGCGCGCGAAAACGTCCGCGAGCGCAATCGAATCTTCCATCGCGAGTTTCGTACCCGAGCCAATCGAAAAATGCGCGGTGTGCAGCGCGTCGCCGAGCAAAACGATATTTGCGCCACGCTGTGGCGAGTGGAACCACTTGCGCGTTTTCACGAGCGGAAAATTTAACCAGCGCACAAAATTGTTGTGCAGCAATGCGTTTCCGTTCAATTCGCGTTTGAAAATGTCCGCGAGAAATTTTACTGTTTCCTCGTCGCCCATTTTGTCCAAGCCCGCGTTGAGCCACGTTTCGGGCGGACATTCGACGACGAACGTGCTGTGTGTTTTGCTGAATTGGTACGCGTGCCCGATAAACAAGCCCGCGTCGGTTTGGCGAAACATCATCGTCAAGCCGTCGAACGATTGCGTGGTGCCGAGCCAAATAAATTTATTTTGACGAATTTCAAGCGAGGGCATGAAAAAGCCCTCGTACGTTTTTCGCACCAAACTATTCGCGCCGTCCGCGCCGACGAGCAGGTCGCAGTCGAGATAATCCGCGACATTCGTGACATTTTCGCGAAAGCGCAAATTCACGCCGAGTTCTTGACAGCGTTTGTGTAAAATTTGCAGCCATGTGATGCGCGCCACGCCGGAGATGGGATTGCCGCGCACGCAAATTTTTTCGCCCTTGTGTTCGATGATGACGTTGTCGCGTTTTTGCGCCGCGCGCGTAAATTCGTCATACGTCGCGCGGTCGTACTGCGCGAAATTGTCGAGCGTCGTTTCCGAAAACACGATGCCCCAACCGAACGTGTCATTCGGTCCGTCGCGTTCGACGACGGTAATGTCCTGCGCGGGATTTTGTTTTTTCAGCAGCGCCGCGAAATACAACCCTGCCGGTCCGCCGCCGAGAATGTGGATTTTCATTTTGTCTTGCGCGCCTGTTTCGGCGCGGCTTGTATTATAATCTCTTTACATGGATTTGATTTTTCCTGCGATTGAATTTGCGGCGCGCGCACACGCGGGACAATATCGGAAACGCACCAAAATTCCGTACATCGTTCATCCGCTCGCCGTCGCCAAGCTGCTCATCGAAAACAATTTTCCAGCCCAAGTTGTGGCGGCAGGCGTGCTGCACGATACGGTGGAAGACACAAATGTGACGTTGGATGATATTCGCGCCGCGTTTGGCGACGAGGTTGCGTCGCTTGTCGGCGCGGTCACCGAGCCGCCGCGTACGTTTTCGTGGGAAGAACGCAAGCGCGCGATTTTGCGACAGATGGAGACCGCGCCGCTTTCCGTCCTCGCAATAGAATGCGCGGACAAGTTGGACAATCTGCGCGACATCCAAGCGCATTCCGCGCGCGACGGCGAGGCGGTGTGGGAACGTTTTAATCGTCCGAAGCTGTACCAGCATTGGTATTACGCGTCTATCGCCCAAATTTTTTTGCGGCGCATTTCCAACTCGGACGATTCGTTATTGTTTCGTGATTTCGTGGATGCGGTGCAAGCGGTGTTCGGTTCACTCACGGTAGATTCCCAAATCGCCCAAACCGGGTCCGAATGATTCCGGCATTGCCCCCGTCACCACGAACGAATTCGCCTCGCTTTCTCTTTCGCCCGACACACAAATCCCAGAACACGGTTCTGGGATTTGCGCTTTCTATCACGCAAGGATTGACGTCCGCCATCTCGCCGCGCCGCGTGCCATTTCGCGCGCGTTGTCGTTTATATCCGTGAATATGTCTCGCGTTGTACCCTTGACGCTGCTGCTTTTGCTTGGCTGTGGAAACGCATCGGGTGTATTGAACCCGCGCGGTCCCATCGCGGCGCACATTCACGAATTGTGGTGGCTGCTCTTCCTCCTGGCGCTGCTGGTGTTTGCGCCGGTGCTGGCTTTGCTCCTCTATGCGTTATTTCACTCGCGCGCAAAGGAATCCGCGCCGCGTCGTGATGTGGAACGCCGTTTGGTGGTGGGCGGCGGGCTTGTGATGCCGATTGTGGTGTTATCCGCCGTGTTTGTTTTGACGATTCGCAGTACGGTCGAGTTGAGCAAACAGCCGACAACGGATTTGACGATTCAAGTCATCGGGCATCAGTGGTGGTGGGAAATTCGGTACGTCGATTATGGTTTCGATACCGCGAACGAAATTACGATTCCGACAGAAAAAAATGTGCGCGTGGAATTGCAAACGCGTGATGTCATTCACAGCTTTTGGTTACCCGAATTGAGCGGCAAGGTGGATTTGGTGCCGGGGCACACGAATGCAGTGTGGTTGAATGCCAAGGAAGCCGGGGTGTATCAGGGCTATTGCGCGGAATTTTGCGGCTTGCAGCACGCGTTGATGAAATTTCAAGTGATTGCGCTGCGTTCGGATGAGTTTGAAAATTGGGCGCGCGCGGCAACGGAACGCGCTGCCGCCTCCTGACGCGCTCGCGCAGCGCGGCTTGCAAATTTTTTTGACTGAAGAATGCGCGACGTGCCATGTGGTGCGCGGCACCAACGCGCAGGGCGGCAATGGTCCTGACCTGACCCATTTTGCCTCGCGCCGAACCCTCGCGGCGGGCGCGGTCAAAAATACGCGCGACGCGTTGGCGCAATGGATTCGCGAACCTGAAAAAATAAAACGCGGTACGACGATGCCGCCAACGCTATTGAGTGACGCGGATTTACAGGCACTCCACGCGTATATGGAGTCGTTGAAATGAAAGTGACTGCACCCGCCGCGCGCTCGCCGATTTCGGATAAGGTGTTCGGGCGCGTCTGGCAAGACCCCAGGGGCATTCCGGGCAGTTTGCGCATCGTGCAAAATGAGCCGCTCGGCAAACGCTTTATCATTACTTCGCTCGTGTTTTTTTTGTTCGCGAGTTTTGACACGCTCGTGATGCGAACGCAATTGCTTGTGCCGGACAATCGCCTGGTGGATGCCGAGTGGTACAATCGCTTTTTTACGATGCACGGCTCGGCGATGATGTTTTTGGTCGCGGTGCCGATGATTCAGGGGATTGCGACTTTGGTTTTGCCCGGAATGCTCGGCGCGCGCGAATTGCCGTTCCCGCGCCTCACGGCATTCGCGTACTGGACATTTTTGTTCGGGGGCTTGTTGTTCTATTCGAGCGGAATTTTTCAAGAAGAACCCGATGTGGGTTGGTTTGCATACTTGCCGTCGAGCAGCAAAGAATTTTCGCCCTCGCGCGGCGTGGACTTTTGGTTGATTGGATTGAATGTCGCCGAGATTGGCGCGATTCCGACCATTTTGTGCGTCCGTTGGCGAAACGCGGCTATTCGCGCGAAGGCATCGAACTGGGCATGAGCAACCTCGTTCCCGAAATCACCGCGAACTTGGATGGAATTTTTTGGCATCCGCTTTCGACCGACGCGGATATGCTGGTGAGCCGCCGCTTGTTCCCACTGGAAGAA
>CALMZO010000316.1 GCA_937870825.1 uncultured Chloroflexota bacterium
CAATTGGGAACCAAATATGTGAAACCGAGTTTTATCGCGCACAATGTTTTGTCCGCACACTCACATCATTCGCGGTTATTACAAGCCGCTGATCTCATTACCTCTTGCACGTTGGCAATTGTTTCAGGGGAAACGCAATATGCGCCGCCTGTGTTTATGGCGATTAAACCATTGTTGGATCAGAACGCGGGGCGGATTGGCGGATATGGTCTCAAGATTCATCCCGATTCGCGCTACGCCAATCTTTATCATTGGCTTGTGTATGATCAGTGGTTTTACAAATGGCTGACCGTTGCCGAGCTGCCTTTGGCAAAACGCAAGTACGCTACAGGTCCATTTGAAGTCTAAGGCAACGCATAGAATTATTTCAAAGTAGATAGGTGATGCAACAATGTCCATTGTTCAACTTGAGTTTTTGACCAAAGACCAGGCGCATATTGAGCTCTGTCGAAAGTATTGGGACATGAATAACGAGCTGCGCTTTGTGTACAAGACAACAGATATCGCACGCGAATACAACATCAAGCCGCGTGATCTGATAGGGATTGTGACGTCATCCTGCAAAGCAACCTTATTGGGAGATGTCTGTTCCGACTGCGGGACACAGTATATCTATTCGAGTCGAGATAATCTTCTTCGTCGGAACCGAGGATTGCCGCCAGCTTGGTTATGTGAAACTTGTACGCAACGCCGAGAAGACCAACGCGCTGCAGAGCGGGCAGCGAAGGACGCAGAACGCCGCGCACTGATTCAAAGCATCTATGGCGGCGCCACGCATGGACCTCGCGACCCTGCAACCTTGTCTCTGGAAGACGCGGTGTTTCTAACGAGTCTCGTCCGCCTTTGTGGAACCGAAGACTTGAGCCATGTCCGTTCGTTGGGAACAGTGTCACCAGGGTCGTTTTCTCCAAAGAAAAAATTTGACCACAACATACTCAACCAACTCTGGGGCCATAATCTCATTTTTGTTCATCCCGATTCACCTGTTGAGGCGTTTGGTGAAGAAAATCCGCGTAGCGTATATCTCTTCTTGGTTAACTGGCTCACGCCGATCCGCCGCGACGGTGAATCACCTCTTTCGTTCATAAGTGAATTGGAGGATCGGTTTCGGACTAAGCAATGGCCCGATGAATGGAACACACAGTGGCATCCACTCTGGAAAAAAATTGCTATTGAAGAATGTCTCCAATATCTTGAGATGTCCTTGGCGGAACACAAACTAGCACTCTCGCCGGGCGAAAAAACATTGTTGGTTTTGAACAACACCCTTGAAGATTATGCTGTATCCCAAGTCTTTAACTTTATTTGGCGCGCAGTGAGAGATGCTGCAGCATTTTACATGCGTGAGAGTGTTCCCAAACAACACGCAGCAAATACAGTCGTTGGTGCAATTCAACGCTATGCCGAGCGCGCCAAGAGCGAAGCTTGGGAAGTGAAACCCTTTCGCAGGAATTACAACCTGCCACAATCTATGGTGAGCCGTGTCTTCTCCGACGCGGTAATGCAGTTTGGCGATGAAGGATTTGAGCGTGCCCCGCGCATCGGGGCTGTAAAGAGTGAGTTGGATGAGGATACCGAATACAGCGACGTTTGAGTGTCAAAGAATAGGAGTGAGATTATGGCGATTAAAAGAATTTCAGTTTATCCCAATGAGCCTGAAAAAGATATTTATGAAATTGCACCAACGTTCCAGGTTTTTGAAGAACAGACCGCGCTGGCACTTGATCATTTGCTAGACCACCTTTCTTTCCTTGCGTTAGTCGGAGAGCTCGGTGTTTGCTCTGCCGCCATCGCTAAGCGACTTGCTGAATTTCCGCAATATGGAATCCTCGGCGAGGAGGAAACACCAGACAATCGCATTGCGCGCGTCCTTGAGGACGAATGTGTAACGTTGCTAAAATATTTTGCGCGTATTTGCGAGACTTATCATGCACGCACTTTTCCGTTAACGCCGGAGGAGAAAATGCAGGTTCAAGAATCATGCTCCGCATTAGTTAATGAGATGCGAGAGCGTGTGCCATTGTTAAACGCAGATAGTGTGCGGTTCTGACCATCCAAAAAATCTGAATTGAATTAAATGAGAGTTTGACAATGTCTCGACAAGGGCGTGAACTAGAACGTCTGATAGCGACTTTAGAGCGATTGATTGGAGGGTCAGGACTCGAACTGAAGTCGCCCGATTACATCATGGGCATCAAAAGTCGTGGGCGCCGCGAAGTGGATGTCGCAGTGCGCGGCAAGGCGGGAAGCGCCGACTTTTTGATTGTCTTTGAATGCCGTAAGCGAAAACACAAAGACGACGTGACTTGGATTGAACAACTCGCATCCAAAGCCAAAGATGTGCGTGCGTCAAAAGTAGTTGCTGTATCCTCTTCGGGTTTCTCGGAAACCGCAAAAACACTTGCCGAACAGGAAGGCATCGAGTTACGTTCAATTGAATCAATCGGCGATTTGAATTTAATAGAGTGGGGCCCTTTTGGAGGGTTTGGAGTAATTGTAGATCACGCTGACCTGTTTGATGCTGAAGTATTCGGACATTACCAAGAGGGCGAGGATCCAGAACAACTTTGGCACGCACTCAATAGTGTTCTTGAACATTCCGATTCTGGAGATGCCATATTCACCCGCAGTTTCGATAATAAAAAGATGACGCTAACTGAGATTTGGGATGAGGCACTTGACTATGATCCGCAGGTTTTGAAACGTTTTCGCCCTGGAGATCCACCAATTGCAGGCAAGCTTACGGTTCAATTTCTGGGTAAAGACCCAGGCGAGCCACGCAGTCGATTTTATATTCAAACAGAAACCGAGCACATCCATATTGCACAAATTACATTCTACGCACTGTTTTGGGCAGAGAAGCCAAAAATGCTGGAGCCAACGGCAAGCCAGTACAAGAAAGCCGACGGGGATAGTATCTCTAAATCTTTGCAGTACACTGCCAAACTGGGTCAACGAGAATTGCAAGTCGGCGTTCACAGGTTGGACGCCAAGCCCAACCAAGTTTCAATCACTCTTGAACCAGTGCTGATGAGTGGCAACCAAGAATCAAAAAGTGCCTCATCGAAGTAAATTCAATTGGTCACCGCAAATTCAAACAACGGTCCCCAATACACCGCCCCCTTCGCCGCGATTTGTTTTTGCATCGCGGGCATTGGTAATGCGCGCGTCAAATGGTCTTGCAACATCTTGGCATTGACTCCGAATGGCGCAAGCACTGTCTCCACGGCGCGCAATAACAATTCGGTATAACGTTCCACATCATAGCCCGTTGAATCGCCGCTCAATTCCCACGCGCGGGCGCGATCATAGCCCAAATCTGCTTCGTAATCCGTAATCACATATTGCAAACTTTCGCCGGCGTGCAACTCAACACCGCACTCTTGCAGTTGACGCGCCACCACCGCATTCAACGTTTCGCTTTTGTATTCATCGGGGTCGCGCGAGAGATGATACGTCAACACCAATTCGCGCAGCGGCACTTGTCCCGCGCGCAAGCGGTCCAATTCACGGACGACAATATCGAATAAACGCGGCAGCGGGGTCGCAACGTCTGCGCGTGATGTCGTCGCCGCGAGTTCATTCAACAATTCTTGCTGAACATTTTTAATCCACTGCGGCGTATCGCGGCGGCGCAATTCGATGCCGCGCACTTTGAGTTCGTCGTTCTGCAGCGCGCCGAAATAGCGATTCGGCACCGAACGGCGTTCGTCGACGTGCGAGGGCAAGAACGCCACCCATTTGTAAATTCCTTCCAGTCCGAGCGGCAGTCCTGTGGCGCGTTCGATTTCTGCAACTAACTTTTCATAGTCCTCTTCCGTTGCACGAGTTCCCTCACGCTGTTCGGGATGACATTTCTTCACCCACAGCGAATCGGTGAGCATGTGCAATACGCGAAAGCCGAAACGTTGGGCAATTTCTTTTGCCAGCAACAATACTTCGCGTCCGTATGCGGTGACGGCTTCGTGCGCTTCGATTCTGCCAAAACGCGCGTTGCGATAGCCGAGATAACCAAAGCAGGTGACGAGAATCCATTTGATGGCGCTGATGAGACGCCGATACCATTCGCGTTCGGCATCGGTCTTGGCGTTGCGTTTCGCTTTTTGCAGCGCAATCTTTTTTTGCACGAGCATTTCGAGCGTC
This sequence comes from uncultured Chloroflexota bacterium, assembly GCA_937870825.1. GTDB lineage: Bacteria > Chloroflexota > Anaerolineae > UBA4142 > SHND01 > SHND01. The sequence goes on from CALMZO010000316.1 coordinate 4,144, forward strand.
AATGGAATCAAGCCCCGCCGTTTTTTACACATCGAATAGCCAATCTGTGGCACACGCGATTCGGGGCAGCAATCGCAATGGACTGTTTCGTACGAAATGTTGAACGCAACCATGATCGCGGGATACATCGAAACAAAATCGAGTTCGCCCACGTCATAGTGCAATCCTTTGACGGGTTGATACGTGAGTCCACCTTGGTCGGATTGCAAAAGTTCGAGCGCGGTCTTGAACGTTTCAGGCTGCCGTTTGCGCCACGGAATCAAATAGTTGTGACGATACGCGGTCGAAACCTGCATCGCACTAATCGCCGAACCTGTTGAGGTGCGCGCGGTGTCTTGGACGGGACGCTGGCTCAAACGCGCAATTTCAAAAATGCCTTCGAGTCCGTAATCGTGCGAGAGAAAGGCGTTTTGACGGTCAATGTGCCAGCGTCCAAAAAATGTTTGCGAGGCGGACTTGAACATCACGCGCCCGTAGGACCAATAGGATTGCTCGCGGCGCGTGCGTGTCGTTTGTTCCGCATCCCGATTGAGTAAAAGTTCAATCCCATGTTTGCGCGCGAGGTCTTGCAATTGCGGCAAGATAAAGGAATCGCCCCAATCGGTAATAATCAAATCGGGGTCATAGCGTTTGAGGTGTTCGCGGACGGTTTCAATAAAAAGTTTCGAGTCGTCGAACGCCAGCGTATACGTGCGGTCTTCATAACTGATTTCGAGCGGCGCGCGATAGCCGTGATTCGGGTCGCGCATCTCGCCTTCGAGTCGCATCGTCATCACGCGCAAGGGCGGCACACTGTAATGAATGTTCCACGGCGAATCCTCAATTTTGATTTTGCGAATTTCGTTCGCGTCATTGACCGCAACATAGCAGCGCGCGAGGGGAAACGCGTTGTTTTCAAAAAAGAAGAGTTGCGGAATCGTGAGGTCGGCGTTGTAGTATTCGAGCTCGGGAAAGGTATCGCTGACGCGTTTCACAACGCGCTCATAGTCAGAGGGAATTTGAACCTGCACTTGGAGCACAGGAATCTCTTTGCGCGCGGCGAGTTCGTAACGCTGCGTGTCTTGCAATTGAACAGAGAGGGGCGCGCGTTCGAGCCATTCCCGAACCACGCGCAATTCTTCGGTTGTGCCGCCAACAAAAAACGATGGGCGCAGCCATTTATCATGTAAGTGATGTGCTGCGCCGTTATCGTCAATGAGCCAGACGCTGACATCGTTTTCATTGGAATAAACGTCAAAGAGCCAGCCAGAAAGAATCGTAGTCATTGAGAAGAGGAGGTTTCGATTAGGTCGTAGAAAGATTCAGCGTCTTCAACTTGAACCAATGACGTTGCTCTCTTTGTAAATTTCTGCCAACTCTTGCGACAGTTCGGGGTGGCGTGTGATGACAAGATGGAGCGCGCGGATTTGTTTGAGAATCCCGATGTTCATTGCCAGCACAAAGAGTTGAAATGGCTCGACATGTCCCGCGTACGCGATTGGCGCTGAGTGAAAATAAATCATCGCCATCAAGTCTTGCAGCAATTCTTGGTCCTGCTTGAGCAATAACGCGCGGGCAAAGGGCTGGCACTCGTGTTCAAACTCTTTGATGAGGTCGGTCCCTGTTTTAAGTGTGTGTCCCATCTTTTATCTAATTCCCATGTCCAATGCGAGTTGGCGCGGCGGCGCGAGTTGCAGAATCGCTTCGGAAAATTCTTGATACACATCTACGCGCTGCGCGACGAGTTGCAAAAAATGTTCGCGCCCTTTTCGTTTCGGCGCAGAGAGCGTGAGGAGAATCAATAGTCCGCGCCGCGCCAACTCGTGCAATTTGTTGAGCGATTGAACCAAGAGCCATTTCGCTTCGTGTTCTTTCGGCGTCTCGTCGTAGAAATTTTCCATAAAGCCAATCACATACAATGCGTGCCACGTATGGATTTGTTCGTCCGACAGCGCGGCAATACATTGATACAGTTGATGACAGGTTTCGGCGCGCGACAATTCAATGCGCGCGAGCAAAGGACGCGGGTCCAGTTTGTGTTTGTGCGCCAGTTGCGCGATCGCACGCACATCGAGACGATTATTGCCGACAATCACGCCAACGCGTTCACCGCGCGCCGCATGGAACGCGAGGGATGGAATGATTTTCGCTTGGAAAAAAGATTCGGATGCCTTGACCGCGATAACTTGCGGACTGGCGAAGGTCACGCCTTCAAAAAGAACGAGTGATTGAGTAGAACGAGGCGCGGTGTGCATAGATTATTTATAGCACGCCTGTTCTACGGATTACATAGGGAGTTTCCCTATCTTGTTCCGTTTTTTGAAAAATGGGGATGTTCCCTATCTTTATTTAGGGGGTGAGGGAGAATCGTCAACAAGTTGCACGACATATTTTATATCGTGCCGAGAATCAATTTCCAGTTTGCGGAGAATGTTGGACAGGTGATGTCCCACTGTTTTTTGCGAGAGGAATAGTTGCTGCGCAATCTCCGCGTCTTTCATTCTTTGAGCGGCGAGACGCGCAACTTGTTTTTCGCGGTCAGAAAGTTTCTGCCACGACTTTTTGATGTCATCAATACTTTGCACTTGAGGGAGAGAAAAGAGGGTGCTAAACAGAATTTGACGAACCGACGATTTTTTCTGGCGACTCATTCTTGACATCCACATCCGCGCAACAGCGCAAATGCCATGTTGTCACAGGCGGCGCGATTCATTAGACAGTACATTGCTGAAATTTTTTTGTGGCGAGCCACGCGGATCAAGCCGTCACCGAGCGCAGGAGGTAAGAGAGGCGCGGGACGAAACGACTGGAAACGCTGCTTTGCAATTCAGAACAGTTGTTCTGTAATTATAGCAGAGGGCTAGAGGTAGGACAAGGGTACTATCCTTAAAAAATTGGTGCGTTAGATTTCTGTAACCAGACCTTGTACTTGCTTGGGCTATCGGTGAATTTGACAAAATTCCAAATTGGTAATATATTCTTACCACTAGTAAGGAGGTTCTTTTTATGAGTCGAGAAGAGCTAAATCAGATTGTGATTTCCAAAATTACAAAATTACAGGAACAGAGTGGCAGATCGGCACATGGAATCAGCGAAAAGGTCCGTCCCATTGGTGATTTACCCGGTTTTGATAGTCTGAATGGTTTAGAGCTATCTTTCGAATTATCGGGGGAGCTAAATATTGCGATTGATTCTAAATTGCTATTAACTCCAATTGGTGGCAAGTCACCAACGGTCTCACAAATTGTAGATCGCATTATGCCCCTATGTTAATACAGAGGATGCAAAATGGACAAGCAGAACACAATGACCGATGCGATTGCAGCTCGGCTGAGAATCGCGCGAGAGCAAGCCGGACTTTCACAAGGTCAGGTTGCAAAAATGCTTGGACTGCATCGTCCAAGTGTCACCGAAATTGAAATGGGCAGGAGACGAGTCACAGCGGAAGAGCTTACCACGATGTCAAAGCTTTATGGTGTGAGTCTCTCTTGGCTAACCTCTGGAGAATCTGAAGCACCCGATCTCGCTCGTGATCGGATTGAGCTAGCAGCACGAAAGCTAACCAAGCTCAAGAAAGAAGACTTGGATCGTGTACTGGAATTTTTGAAAGCGTTGCACACAAGGACCGACGAAGAAGATGAATAATAGACCACAGCTTGCGCGTCAGGCGCTTGAGGCGGCATTGAAGACTCGGCAAAAATATAAAATTCAGCTCTTGGAACCTGTCAATGTATATGACCTTGCCCAAAAAATGGGGATCGAAGTATGGTTCTTGGACGCTCCTAGTCTTGAAGAAATCTACTTCAAAACCGTTCCACGAACAATTATAGTTTCTGCCCTTCGCCCTCCTGTTCGTCAAACATACAACTGTGCCCATGGCATCGGACATTCTGTTTTCAATCATGGCGACAAGATCAACGAATTGATGGACGAAATTCGCCAGAGCAAACAGTTTGATCCGGAGGAATTTCTTGCGGATACGTTTGCTGGCTTTTTGTTGATGCCAAAGACATGTGTTGACAGCGGATTTGCAAGTCGTGGGATAGACCCTGCTTCTTGCTCAGAATTCGATTTTTATTCGGTATCGTGCTGGCTAGGCGTTGGATATAGCACGCTGATTGATCATATGGTTCGCTCGCTCCGAACAATGAAAGCAGAAAGAGCAAAGAAGCTAAGCAAGTTTACTCCTAAACAAATCCGCACAGCTATTTTGCACGAGGAAATCACCGAAGACCTAATTATTGTTGACACAAATTGGATCGGACGCGCGATTGATGTACAGGTAGGGGATCTCATTTTGATGCCGCGCGGTGTGGAAGCGGAGGGTCAGTGTGTAGCGTTTCATAAAGCACATGAGAACGGATTGTTGTTCAGAGCAACAATACCTGGAATGGGAAGATTCTTTGACATGAATAATGGCTGGGCAAGTTATGTACGAGTTGCCCGACGAAATTTTGTCGGGCGCACAATTTTTCGCCACGAAGAGGATCCAGATTATGAATCAACCTATCTCCATTGAGTGCAAAAATATTTCATTAGCTTGGGTTCATGCTATGCAACAAGTGAACAACAGTCACGACGGTGAGGTTCAACCCCTTGTAATAAGCGTCTCTGGTTTCGACGATGGCAACCCAGAAGAGGCGGAGCCGATTCGCAATTTACTCGACACTGCCTTACGAAAGCAAAAATTGTATAGCTGCGAGACCGTAGCAAATACTATTTTTCCTAAATCTATGTGGAATCCTGAACTAAATCGCCAAGCTCTCTTTGAGAGGTATATGCGAACATTGCCACAAATAAAAAAGTCGGACCCATCAAACCGGTACGGCATTTATTTTGGACGACTCATTGCGTATGGAGAGCGCGAGCGTAATCAACTTGAGTACATTATCCGAACTTTTCAGGGCGGAAACCATAGGCGTAGCGCGTTACAGGCAACAATTTTTGATCCGTACAAAGACCAGACCAACCAACCTGTCAGAGGTTTTCCTTGCTTACAACAAATCTCATTTGCGCCAAATGTGAAACGTGGTGAATTAGCAATCACTGGCTTTTATGCAACACAATACATTTTTGATCGCGCCTACGGAAACTATCTAGGATTGTGCCGACTTGGGCGTTTCGTCGCCAAAGAGCTTGGTTTGCAGTTGACTCGAATGACCTGCATCGCGAGTGTGGCGCAACGGGGGAAAATATCAAAATTGGCAGCAAATAATTTGCTTGATCAAATGGCTGAGTTTATTCCTTTGTAAGGAGCGAATGACTCAACCTAGGGCAATCGCATTTCAAACGGAAAGGACTTGGAGCAAGTAATCGTGGTCCCAAGCCGCCTTCATCCGTTTGGCT
>CALMZO010000317.1 GCA_937870825.1 uncultured Chloroflexota bacterium
TCACTTGACCTTCCAATTCTCTATCCTCTCGTACCCCTCCATCACCGCGTACGTTCGCTCCACGCGCGGGCGCGTCAGCGAGGCGCGTTGACTCCACAAAATCGGAATCATTACCGCGTCCTGTTCCACCAAAATTTTTTCCGCGCTCGAATACAAGATGCGGCGTTTCAACACATCCGTTTCGCGCGCGGCTTGCGTCACCAATTGGTCAAATTGCGGCGACGACCATTTTGTAAAATTGTACGGCGAACCCGAATGCCACGCGTCGTACAAAAAATTGTGCGCGTCGGGATACGAGCCGCAATAGCCCATCCGAAAAATCGGCGGCGGGTCTGTCCGCAATTGTTCCACATACGTTCCGAAAGCCGCATCTTCGACGGTGATGGACGCCGCAAGCGTCGCGCGCCAATTTTGAATCGCCGCCACCGCTGCGTCCAAAAATTGCTGATTCGTGTTTGTGCCAAAGACCAACGCGGGCAAACGCGCGCCCGCGATGCGCGCTTGGTCAAGCGTTGTTTTCGCAAGCGGCGCGTCGAAAGCAATTCCGATGTCCGCGTCCGCATCCGGCGCGGCATTCACTTGGGGGGGAGTGAACCAGCGCGCCGGTTCGCCGAACTCGAACACTTGCGACACGACATCGTTCCGATTCAACGCGAGCGCGAATGCCTGGCGCAGCTGCACATTGTCGAACGGCGCTTTGCCCGTGTTGAATGCAAAGTACGTGGTGCAAAGTCCGGGCAACAGTTTCATGTCGCGCGCGAGCGCGGGGTCTGCCGACACGCGTTCAAAGTTCGCACCCTCGATGCTGTCGTACGGGTCCGTCGTATCCAATTCCCCGCGCAAGTACGCATCGAGCGCGGACGCCACATCCGGCAGCAAACGAAAACGCAAACGTTCGATTGCGACATTTTCCGCGTCGTAATAGTGCGGATTTTTTTCGAGCAGCAAAAAGCGAAACGGCTCGCGGTCAATCAACACGTACGGGCCACTTGTCCACATTTCGCCAATGTCCGTCCAATTCACGCCCAACGCTTCGATATTTTCGCGCGGCACCACGCGTCCGAGCCACGCGCCCACAATCGTCGGAAACGCGGATGTGGGTTGAATCAATTGAAACTGCACCGTGTATTCGCCCGTCGCCTTGACGCCCAAATCTTCTGCCAGCCGCAGCAAATCATCTTCGGACGTGCGCGGGTCGGCAGTGACGAACGCAGTCGCATTTTGCAGCAACGGCGCAAAACGCGGCGCAAAACCCGAACGCGTGCGCGGGTCAAACAAACGCCGCACGCTGTACACCACGTCCTCTGCGTTGATGCCGCGCAAGCGTTCCACTTCGCCCGTGTCCGCGTTGTATTTCACCCAAGATACATCGTCGCGCAAACGAAATTCCCAAATCAAACCGTCGCCCGAAACGAGCCACTCGCGCGCAAGCCCCGGCGCGGGGGAACCGTCGGCTTCATTCAATCGGATTAAATTTGCAAAGAGGAGCTGGTCAAGCTGAATGGTCGGCGGGTCGGTGGCGAGAAGGGGGTCAATCGTCGGCGGCTCGGAACCGAGATTGAGATTGATTTCCGTGCCTTGTGTTGTCGTCGTCTGCCGACAGCCGAGCAAGAGCAGACAGAGCGCGAGGAGAATAAAAAATCTCACGCCAAGACGCCAAGACGCCAAGAAATATTTTTTCAGAACACCTTTGCGCCTTTGCGCCTTTGCGTGAGCTATACGAGAACCGCTATCGAGCAATCCTCTGACGTCAAAGAATTCAAATAACAACATAACGTACAGCGAACTCAAGATTGGATGACTTTCATTTGTTTTGCTTCCATTTCCAAAAATTCCGCGCGCGTGATTTCCATTTTCACGCCGTAAAATTCTCCGACTTCGGGTGTAAAACGCGGACCCTGTTCCGTGACGCGAAAACCGACTGCCGCGAACGAACGCTGCGCGCGCACATTCTCCGCAAACGTGTAAAGATAAATCGCGTTCAACGACGAGGTGGTGAAAAGATGATGCAGCAGGGTGCGCGTCGCGTCGCGTCCGTAGCCGCGATTTTGATAGTCGCGTTCGCCAATCACCACGCCCATTTCCGCATCGCGGCGATTCCAATCAATCGCAAAAATGCCGATGCGTCCAATCAACTGCAGCGTGTCGCGCGCAAACAACAAAAACATGCGCCGATTCGTCGGACCATACAAACGCTCGCCGCGCACATGTTCGCGAAATTCTTCTTGGCTCAACTCTGTTTTCATTCCGCCGCTCTGCCGCAGCAATTCTTCATCGCGGCTCCATGCGTACAGGCGCGCGATTTCCGCATCGCTCATGCGCTCTTCAAAACGACGCAAAAAAACTTGAGCACCGTAAAGGACTGCCATCACCGGATTTTTTCGCGCGTCAACAACAATCCCACAATCGTTTTCGCGTCCGCGATTTCGCCCGTGCCGATGCGCGCAATCGCTTCGTCCAGCGCCAATTTTACCACCTCAATGTCTTCGTCCTCCATCAACGTCTGTTCGCCGTCCGACAAGTCGCGCGCGAGATACAAAAACATTTCTTCGGTGAGAATGCCGGGACTCGGAAAAAAGCGCACAAGAAAATCGAACCGTCCCGCCGTCAGTCCCGTTTCCTCTTTTAATTCGCGCGGCGCACCCTCTTCCGGTTTCTCATTCGGCTCCAATGTTCCCGCCGGAATTTCCAACATCACGCGTCCTGTCGCCGCGCGCCATTGTTTCACCAACGTCACATTGTTTGCCGCGTCGAGCGGAATCATTGCCACCGCGCCGTGATGTTCTACAATTTCGCGCAGCGAGACTTGACCATTGTGTACGCGCACGCTGTCGAGACGCAAATTCAACACGCGTCCGCGATACACGTGTTCGCTTTGTAACACTTGTTCCATCGTGGCTCCAAAAAAAATTTGTGCTGCAACATTGCCACACATGCACAAAAAAGACAAGGCGCAAGCACAAAAAAAAACCTCGAAGGTTTGTGCGATGAACTGTATCGCTCCCTTCGAGGTTTGGGTTTCACTATGGAATTCGCAGCTGTTGTCCCGGGAAAATATAATTCGGGTCGGGAATCCCATTGAGTTGCATAATCGCTGCGGCAGTGGTCCCGCACTTGCGCGCAATCGCATACAGTGTATCGCCGCGTTCGACGGTGTACGGATTGGAACAGGTGCCGCCGGAAGGCGGGGGATTGCTGTTGTCGCCGGATGGAGGTGGTTGCGGTCCGCCACTGCCGCCGGGCATATTGAGCGTTTGACCCGGACGCAGCACGCTCGGATTCATTCCCGGATTCGCGGCGAGCAGCGCCTGCGGTGTCACGCCGCACTTGCGCGCAATCGCATAAAACCATTCGCCGGGCTGCACGGTGTACGGATTGGAACAGGTGCCGCTCGGCTGCTGTCCCGTATTGTCGCCGGGTGCGGGTGTGGCAACGGGTTGCCCCGTATCACCTACGGTTGTCGGGGTCGGCAGCAGCGTCGGCTCGACGATGATAGGCGTTGGATTTTGTCCATCTGTCGGTGCGGGAATCGGCGTTTCGTTGCCTGTCGGCGGCGGTACAAGCGTCGGCTCACCGCCGGTTGATGGCGTCACATTGTCAATAATAATCGCGGTGGGCAGTCCTTCGGGCGAAACAATGGTTTCGCCGGGGAGTGGAACGAGCGTGGGCGTGGGAACGGCGGGCTTGCTCTGGGTGCAAGCGGCGGCTCCGACAACCAAAAGCGCGAGGGAAAAATACAAAATGCCCTTGGTACAAAGCGATTTCATCGGTCAATCTCCTTTTCGTGCGTCGCTAGAGTTGTTCGGCAAATCAAAAGCCTTTGCGCGAATCAAATTCATTGGCGAGGACAAGAGGAAATGCCGCCGGGTTACAGCGCGAACTATAACACAACGCGCGCGCGGCGTCAAGCAAAAATCGCCCCGTGAAGCCGTGACCGACTCTGAAAACTTGGCGGGTGGCACGTTTTTCAAATTGCGCGCGTTTCCCTTTTGCAATATACTGATTCCGAATCTTTGGCACTGCCGCCCTGTCCGCTTTCCGAGGCAGGGCATTTTCATTCTCGTTCTCGACAACGAAAGGTCGGGTCAAGGCGGACAATGCAAGTCCTCGCAATCAGCGATGTAATTGTCGAAGCGTTATACGGTCCCGCGTTGCGCGAAATCGCGCGGGATGTGGAATTTGTTGTGTCGTGCGGTGATTTGCCGAGTGCTTATCTCGAGTATATCGTCACAATGCTTGACAAGCCGCTATATTACGTAATGGGCAACCACGGCACGCGCGGGGGCGTAACGGCGGTGCCTGAAGGATGTATCAATCTCGACGGACGCATTGTCAATCATAACGGTCTTTTGCTCGCGGGTCTCGATGGTTCGATGCGCTACAATGACGCGCCGCTTTATCAATATACCGAAAATCAAATGCGGTGGAAAATTTTTTCGCTGGAACGAAAAATGTGGCTGAACCGTTTACGGTACGGGCGTTTTCTCGATGTTCTGGTCACACATTCACCGCCGTTTGGCATTCATGACGCGAGCGATTTGCCGCATCAAGGGTTCAAATCGTTTCTGGGATTGATTGACCGCTATCGTCCGGATTATCTTTTGCATGGTCATACGCACGTGTACGACAATCGCGCGGTACGCCAATCGGTGCGCGGGCATACCCTCATCATCAACACGTACGGATACAAATTTATCAATGTAGAAGTTAAAAGTTAAAAGTTGGAAGTCAGAAGTTGGAAATTAGAGTCCAACATCCAACTTTCAATCTCCAACCTCCAATCTTGATGGATTTATTTTCGATTCAGGCGGAAAAAGATTTCAACGATGCGCGCTTGCGCGCGTTTCGAAATGATATTGCCGCGTTTCTCGCGCGTCGTCCGAACGAATTGCTGTCGTTCGAAGCCGTAAGGTCTTCGCTGCCGATTTATGGACAAAGCTATCGCGGCGTCCGCGAAGTACCCGTCGAAAAAATTGTCGGCACGACGACGAATCGCTATAACGACTTTGACCGCGCGTTTTTGCCGTCGCAAGCGCGCACCAAGTCGCGTTGGAAGGCGATTGACGAACTGCGTTTGCGCGACCAGAGTTTGCCCCCGATTCAGTTGTATCAGGTGGGCGATGTGTACTTTGTCCGTGACGGACATCATCGCGTTTCCGTCGCGCGGCAAATCGGGCAAACATACATTGACGCCGAAGTGATTGAAATGCAAACGCGCGCGCCGTTGACGACGAATCTGAAACGGCTCGACCCCGCCAACATCGAGGCGCTCGGCGAGTACGCGTCCTTTCTCGAAAAAACACAGCTCGACAAATTGCGTCCCGCTGTGGACATTGAATTTTCGCAGCCGGGCGGTTATACCCGTTTGCTCGAACACATCGTCGTGCATCAATATTTTTTAGGTCTCGATTACAAGCGCAATGTGTCCTGGGAAGAAGCCGTCACGGATTGGTACGATTACGTATACTTGCCGATTATCACCATCATTCGTGAACGCCACGTGTTGAATGAATTCCCCGGACGCACCGAAGCCGATTTGTACTTGTGGATTACCGACCACCACTGGTCATTGAATTTGCAAGAAGTACAGGACCACACGCACGATGTGGGTTTTGAAGAAGCGGCAGAAGACTGGGTGAAACGGCACAGTCCGCGCCTCTCGCGCAAGATTGCCCGCGCGTTGGAAGCGTGGATTACCGCGTGGCGCGGCAAAAATGCGCCCGCGTCGAAACCGGATGCCGGTCTGCCGGAACCTTCGCTCCAACTCGTCACAACCGATTTGTCAAAAGAACCAACGTTGGATATAGTAGAGCCGCGCATCTTTTCCGATGCGCCGTATTCGTAGGACGCGTGCGTCCACAAAATCATGTTCGCCTATTTTTCCACCACTCTCGACGCGTTCCGTTTCGACGGACCGTTACCGCGCGCCCCCTCACTGTCCCAATAGCAATTTCCGACAGTCGAGGGGGATTCACACAACCAACGCGCGCTGCCTGAGGGGTGGATTTTTTCTCGACGAAAAATAACGTTGCCGTTTTTTTCGCGCACTCGCTCATGTCCGGCGAGTGCGTTTTTCTTTTTACCAACAATCAATCTGTTTGAAAACCTTCGCCCCCTCTCCCCAAAATTCTAGTCATGAAATTTTGGGGAGAGGGGGACGGGGGGTGAGGCATCATCACACACAACGCGACTCGATAAGCAATATGTGTGATGATGCGTCAGGTGAGGCAAAATGGCAGACCAATTACCTTCGCGTTCCGCAAATTTTGCGGAATGGTACAACACCATCGTTCAACGCGCCGACCTCGCGGCGTATGGCGCGGCAAAAGGCACGATGGTTATCAAACCTTACGGCTTTGCGCTATGGGAAAACATCCAAGCGTATCTCGACAAGCGTTTCAAACGACACGGCGCGAAAAACGCGTTTTTCCCAACGTTCATTCCACTCTCGTACATTCAAAAAGAAAAAGACCACGTCGCGGGATTCGCACCCGAATTGTGGCTCGTCACAATGGGCGGTGGGCAAGAACTCGAAGAACCTTATGCGGTGCGTCCCACTTCCGAGACGACGATTAACAACACCGTGCGCGATTGGATTCAGTCGTACCGCGATTTGCCACTGCTGTTGAATTTGTGGAACAGCTGCTTTCGCTACGAATTGCGCACGCGGTTGTTTTTACGCACATCGGAATTTTTGTGGCAAGAGGGACACACTTTTCATGCGAATTGGCAGGAAGCGGACGAATACGCGCGCGCGATTTTGCACGACGCGTACAAAGACTTTTATGTGAACGCGGCGGCAATGTCCGTCATCGTCGGACGCAAATCGGAAAAAGAAAAATTCGCGGGCGCAGACATTACGTACACTGTCGAAGGATTGATGGGTGACGGACGCGCGCTGCAATCCTGTACGTCGCACAATCTCGGACACAATTTTGCCAAGTCGTTTGACATTCGGTATCTGAACAAAAACAACGAACTCGAATATGTCGCCTCAACCTCGTGGGGACTTTCGACGCGTTCCATCGGCGGCATCATCATGGTTCACGGCGACGACAAAGGGCTTGTCATGCCACCTCGCCTCGCGCCCACTCAAATCGTCATCGTTCCCATCTATCGCAAAGAAGAAGAGGCGGCGCGTGTGTTGGAAGCGGCGAACAACCTCAAAAAAGACCTCGACGATTTCCGCGTCGAACTGGACGCGCGCGCAGGACTGACGCCCGGTTTCAAATACAACGACTGGGAAATGCGCGGTGTGCCAATTCGTTTGGAAATCGGGCCCAAAGACATTGAAAAAAATCAAGTCGTCCTCGCGCGTCGCGATACGGGTGAAAAGAAATTTGTGCCGATTCAACATTTGGTTCACGAAATCAAGCAGATGTTGAATCACATTCACGACACGCTCTATGCCCGCGCGAAAAAATTTCAGGACGACAACACGTTCGTCGTGGACTCGTACGACGAATTCAAGGAACGGACAGCAGGCGAAGGCGGCGCGGGTTTTCTTTTGGCGCATTGGTGCGGCGACCGCGCGTGTGAAGAAGCGATTCAAAAAGAAACGCGCGCAACCATTCGCGTCATTCCTTTTGACTATGATACCGAAACAGGAAACTGTATTCGCTGCGGCAACGAGAGCAAAGGACGCGTCGTGTTTGCCAAGGCATATTGAAAAGTAAAAAGTTAAAAGTCAAAAGCTAAAAGTGAATTCTGTACTTTGTACTTTTAGCTTTTGACTTTGAGCTTGCCCTATGCATTACCATCAACTCGAGGCCAACATCTATGACAAAGTGTACGCGGGACTCGACGCCGACATTCCGTTTTGGCAAAATTTTGCGCGCGACGTGTGCGGCGAAAACGGACAAGCGTTGGAACTCGGTTGCGGCACACTGCGCGTCGCGCTGCCTGTTGCCGAAGTGGGCGTGCGCGTGACGGGGATTGACGAATCGCCGTCCATGCTGGAACTCGCGCAGAAAAAATTGGACGCGGCATCACCAGAAATTCGCGCGCGCGTTTCAATTCAACAGGGGGATATGCGTTCGTTTGAACTCAGACGAACATTCAACCTCATCTATATCGCGTTCAACACGCTCGGCATTTTGACGCACGCGAACGACCAACTTGCCATGCTCGCGTGCGCGAAAAAACATCTCGCGCCGAACGGCGTTTTCGCGTTCGATGTATTCGTTCCCGACGTGACGCGGATGCACGGTCAAGTGTTAAAACGCTGGCAAGCAGAAATGGATGAAACATTCGAGGACGGCACGCGCGTGATGCGCGACAATGTTCGTTCGGTGGATACGCGCAAACAAATCATTTCCGTCACATGGCGCAACAAGGTGTACCGCAATCAAATTCTCGAAAGCGAATTCATCACCGACCTCGACCTCACCTATTTCTTTCCGCGCGAAATCGAACACCTCATGGCGCGCGCGGGCTTTGAAATCGTGCATTATTGGGGCAACTATGAACGTCAAAATTTTTGGGAGATGAGCGAGCCGTGGAAACAGCTCGTGGTGGCGCGCGTCAAGGATGAAGGATGAATGGACAATGCACAATGAAATTGAAATTGCGAATTCATAATTGTGAAATCTGAAATCCAAAATCCAAAATCCGAAATTTCCTTTGGTCTCACCGACCTCGCGCTGCTCGCCATGTCGTTGATTTGGGGTTTGAATTTTGTGGTGGTGAAAACGACGTTCCTCGAAATTACGCCGTTCGCGTTTATGGCACTGCGTTTTCTCACCGCGAGCGTTTTGTTTTTTCTCGTCGTGCATGTGCGCCGACAGGGTTTTGGCATTCCGCGTCACGCGTGGGGCAAAATCGCGCTGCTCGGCATCATCGGCACCGCGCTGTATCAGCCGTTATTCTTGACGGGACTGGCGTACACGCAAGCGTCGAACAGCGCGTTGATTCTCGCCTCCACGCCCGCGTTCGTCGTTCTGCTCAATCGCGTTTTGCATCACGAACGTTTTTCGGTGCGCGGTTGGATTGGATTGGCGTTATCTTTTTCCGGACTCGCGCTGATTGTTTTGGCGAGTGGAAATTTTTCAAGCGACTCACGCGCGTGGTTGGGCGATGCGATGATTCTCGGCGCGACCGTTTGCTGGTCGCTTTACTCGGTTTTGTCCGCGCCGTTGTTGAAACGGTACTCGTCGCTCTCGGTCGCCGCGCTCGCGACGATTTTCGGAACGGTCCCGTTGTTGTTCATTACGATTCCCGCCGTGGCGGCGCAAAACTGGACGCAGGTGACTTGGGGCGGATGGCTCGGCTTGGTGTATTCCGCAAGTTTCGCCATTGTGCTGGCGTACATTCTTTGGAATTTTGGCGTGAAACGAATTGGCAGCGCGCGCACCGCGATTTATAATAATCTCACGCCCGTGGTTGCATCGTTCGCTGCCGCGATTTTTTTGGGCGAACCATTGACGCTTTTCAAAATTGTCGGCGCCGTCGTTATCTTTGTTGGATTGTATCTCGCGCGCACGGCGCAAGTGGTGATGGAACCCGAGGCATGACGCGCGACAAACCGCCGCGCGGGACGGAACGGGATTTTCGGCTATGCCAAATCAACCAAAAGTAAAACGCATCGCGCTCTCCACCGGCGGCGGCGACGCGCCCGGACTGAATGCCGTCATCCGCGCGACCGTGCTGGCTGCCATCAATCGCGATTGGGAAGTGTACGGCATTCGCGACGGTTATAACGGACTGCTTTTGCCGGAGCGGTACGCCGACGGCGGCATGATTCGTCTCACGCGCCAAAGCGTGCGCGGCATCACGCATCTCGGCGGCACGATTATCGGTACGACAAATCGCAACAATCCGCTTCACTATCCCATTGAAGGCGCGGAGGGCAAGCTGGAAGAAGTGGACCGCACAGATGAATTGGTGCGCGCGCTGAAATTGCATCAGATTGACGCGCTCATCACCATCGGCGGCGACGGCTCGATGGAAATCGCCAACGTGCTGGCGAAAAAGGGAATGCGCGTTGTCGGCGTACCGAAAACGATTGACAATGATTTGGATCGAACCGTTGTGACGTTCGGTTTTGACACTGCCGTCGCGTTTGCCACCGATTGTTTGGACCGCTTGCATTCCACCGCCGCGTCGCATGGGCGCGTGATGGTGGTCGAAGTGATGGGACGCTACGCGGGCTGGATTGCCTTGAACGCGGGCGTTGCGGGTTCCGCCGACGCGATTTTGATTCCCGAAATTCCGTACGATTTGCAGTCCATCGTCACCAAAATTCGCTCGCGCACGGAACAGGGCAGTCAATTTTCGATTGTCGTTGTCGCCGAAGGCGCGAAACCGATTGGCGGCACAACGGCGCTGAGGGCGAAACAAGAAATCGGACATGCCGAACGTCTCGGCGGCATCGGCGAACGCGTCGCGGCAGAATTGCAAACGCTGACGGGCAAGGATACGCGCGCCGTAGTGCTTGGACATTTGCTCCGCGGCGGTTCGCCTACGCCAACAGACCGATTGCTCGGTCTGCGCTTTGGCGCGGCGGCAGTGCGCGCGTTGGAGCAAGGTCATGCCGGGGTGATGGTTGCGCTTGACCCGCCGAACGTCGAATATGTGCCGCTGGATGAAGCGACGGGACGCATGAAAACGGTCCCGCTCGACTGCGATACAATGTTGACAGCGCGCGATTTGGGAATTTGTTTTGGCGATTGATTTCGACAATGTAGCACAGCGCCTCGTGCGCGCGTTGCTCCGTTCGACGCCCACACGTTGCCCACAATGCTGTAGGAGTTTCCATCATGTTCCACGTACAAAAAACGAAAGGTGTTATCGGGATTTTAACAGGCGGCGGCGATGTGCCCGGTTTGAATCCCGCCATCCGCGCGGTGACGATTCGCGCGCTGCGCGACGGCTATCAAGTGATTGGCATCCGGCGCGGCTGGGCGGGCATGATTGAACTCATCCGCGACCCACAGGCGGACAATTCCGACAATTTTGTTTTGCTGACGGAAGAAGTGGTCAATCGCGCAGGGCGAACGGGCGGCACCTTTTTGCACACGTCGCGCACGAATCCGAAATCGGTCTCGCGCGGCAATGTTCCGCCGCATTTGCAAGACCAATTTACGGCGGACAAGAATGATTTGACCGCCGAAGTGTTGAAAAATTTGGACTTTTTGGGAATTGATTTTTTGATTCCCATCGGCGGCGATGATACGTTGAGTTATGGCGTGCGGCTCGCCAAAGAAGGCGTCAAAGTCCTCGCCATTCCCAAAACGATGGACAATGATGTGCCGGGCACCGATTACTGCATCGGCTTTAGCACCTGTGTCAGCCGCACGATAGAGTTGGTGAATCGTTTGCGAACGTCGGCGGGTTCGCACGAACGGTACATGGTGATTGAAGTGTTTGGGCGGTACGCGGGCTTTACCGCGATTTTGCCGACGATGGCGGGCGCGGCGAATCGCTGTTTGATTCCCGAATACAAATTCAACATGGAAACATTCGCGGAATTGATGAGCGCCGACCGCATGAAAAATCCGAGCAGGTATTCCGTCGCGCTCGTTTCCGAAGGCGCGATGTTTGAAGAAGGCGACATGATTTTTGAAGGCACGACCACCGATGAATTCGGACACGCCAAACTGGGCGGCATCGGCGATTTGGTTTCCGCGCGGTTAAAAGATTTGTCGCCGCAATTCAACAATGGACGCACCGTCAACGTCATCAATCAACGGCTCGGCTATCTCGTGCGCGGCGGCGACCCCGACGCGATTGATTCGATTGTGCCGATGGCGTACGGCAACCTCGCGCTCGATTTGATTGAAACCGGAATGCACGGGCGGCTCGTCGTGCTGAAAAATGGGCGGTACGACAATGTGCCGATTGAAGTGGTGACTGCGACCAAGAAAAAAGTGGACGTGCGCCAGTTCTACAACACGGAACGCTTGCGCCCGCATTACAAGAGTTTTGAAATGAAACCGCTGTTTATCATGACGAGCGAATGAGAAATTGAAAAACCGAGACTGTCGCGCGACGGTCTCGGTTTTTTTCCAAAGTGCCTCTTCAAAAATTGGGAGACTGCACAGATGCAACCCGCATATAATAGGCGTGTGTCGGCACGCGTAAAATAACATAATGACGGGGCAAAGTGAGACAAATGCAGTCCCGGATCGCGTCGGTTGCGCCGACGCGATGTTTTTTTGAAAACGATGTCCGAAAAAATTCCCCAAACGCAATTCAACCCTACGCGCTATGCATTGCTTCAGCGCGCAAGTTTTTTGCAAGGCGATGTTGCGCGCGAAAATTTTCTCGCATGGAACGCGCAAATTGATTGGAACGCTCATCTCAACACCGACGAATATCGTTTGCTGCCGCAGCTCGTTCGCAGTTTGTCCGCGCAAAATTTTGAACACGCGTGGTCCGGGAAATTTCGCGGGATTGCGCGCAAGGCGTGGGTGACGAACAATCTATTGTTTCGCGAACTCGCGCCGACTTTGAAAATCTTGCGCGATGCGAATATCGGGACGCTTGTGCTGTACGGCGGCGCGTTCGCGCGGCGGTACGACAGCGAATATGTGATGTCTTATGGCGCGTCCGATTGCGGCATTCTCGTGCGCGAACAGCAAGCGCGTGATGCGTATCAATTTCTCGCGCGCAACGGCTGGAAACCGACGCCTGAAATTTCGGAACGCGTTCTCGCCAAGTATCTCACCGCGCGTTTTTCCCACGCGTTTCAAAATGCACGCGGCGAACAAATTATTTTGCAGTGGCAGTTGATTCCACACTGCAATGCCGTGGAGGCGGACGCGGAATTTTGGGGGCGCGCAGAGGAAATCGAATTGCACGATGTGCGTGTGCTGACTCTGAATCCCACCGCGCAACTCGTACACACCGCGTTGTTCGGTGCACAGGCGCGCGGGGCGACGCCGATGCAGCGTGCGAGCGATGCAATGCTTTTGTTGAATGCGGCGCGCAACGAAATCGAATGGGAAACGGTTTTTGCGCTGGCGCAGACACGGCGCGTTGTTTTGCCGATACGCGAGACGTTGGAATACGCGATGCGCGAATTGAACGCGCCGATTTCTTCCGATGTTCTCGCCAAAATCAAGCTGCTGCCGATTTCCGCGCAAGAAAAATCCGAACGCGCGTTATGGAACGCGACGACGAAACGCGAACGCGCGGAAAAAATGTGGCGCATCGCCGCGCGCCGTTCGTGCAATGCGAATGCATGGCAGCGCGCGTTCGCGTTTCCACAATTCCTGCAACATTGGTGGGGCTTGGACGGCGCGGCGCAATTGCCGCAGCGCGCCTTCGCGGCAATCAATCTGCGGCAGGCGGGACCGGCGTAGGCGTCGGCGGGTAGAGAAAATCGGGACGGAGATTCGGGACGGAATCCAACGAAATGGGCGGGATGTAATCGGAAATGCGAAACATGTTGTATTGCTGCAGCGCCCACATGGCGGCGGCGGCGATGGCAAGCACGAGCAGCAAACTGGTGCACGCGCGCAGGCGGCGCAGTTTCGGTCTGCTGCGCGGAATGGGTTTCGGGTTTGCGGGCGTTGGTGCGGGTGCCGGTGCTTCCGCGCGCGGCGCCGCATGGGTACGATAGGCGCGGCGTTCGTCGTCATAGTTCGCGCGCTGCGCGGGGTCACTCAGAATCGCGTACGCCTCGTTAATCCATTTCATCTGCGTGGTGGCAGACGGCGTCGGATTCGTATCGGGATGATATTTGAGCGCGAGCCGTTTGTACGCGGCTTCGATAATTTCCGGCTCGGCGTGCGGCGACACCTGGAGAATCTCGTAATAGTCAACCATGAACCACCCCGACAATTTTCTTGCAGTATAGCACGATGCTATATCGAATTGAACGAGGGGCGAGGGGAGGAGTGATGGAGAAATCTCACACATCCATACGCGGTGTGTATGTGAGCGGAATGGGGTGAAGAATGTGTTGGGGGTCGGGGAGTTTTTGAAGAGGTGGTGGGGGGTGGAGAGGGTGGGGGAGGTAGTTGGACGTGGGGCGAGGGCGGTGAAGTTTTAGGAGAAAATGCAGGGAGGATAGGTTAATAGTTTTGTGGACTGCGTAGTTGTGTGTTGTTTTTGTGTGGTCCAATTGACAGATGTTGACCGTAGGATAAAATTCTTTCAGCCTGTAACAAAGCTACCACAAGTGACGCGTTTGCATAGCTTGGTCGCAACTTTGCGTGCTAAAGGGCTTGTACAACAGAACGTATCCTGTATCCTCGACAAGGATTCAGATACTGACATACAAGGGACTCCCGAGGTGTTCAGGCGGGATGTTTATCACATTGAGAACTATTTGTTGGAACCAACATTCATCCTGAAGACTCTGAATAACAGTTTAGGAAAACAGAATCAACTAGATTCTGAGACAAAGGTTTTGGAGGCTTTGCGCGAGTGTGCGTCTTCTACTCTGGATGATATTGTTTACGCTCAACTTGAAGACAGTGTCTACAGAAATTTGAAAAAAGAAATTAGCATACATGTAGATAGGAATTCAAGTAACTTTGCTGATTCGCTTTCCAACGCTATCGCAGAGTCGCTTGAACGTATGGACAAAGTCTCCAAAACATTGCTGAATTCTGCTTCTTTGAAGAAAAGCGAAGATCAAATCCGCGCGGATCTTGGAAACGATCTGAGCAGTGATGCATGGCGAATCTCATTTAAAGGACGAAACATTCTATCAAGATTCGCAAAAAAGTATTGTCAAAATATGAAGTATGAAATCTTCAGGAACCTGATTGTTTCAACAATGAGAGACAATAACTATAGACCCGAAGGCATGCACAGAATCCTAAAGCGAATAGTTGAGGTCTGAGCAGAATTGTGGGTCAATTCTTTCTATATAGAAGTAGTCTATTCCTTTAGCTCCGCCTACCACATTGTCTCTGTTCTACGCCAACACCCTGTAGCTCAAATCTTGGACTAAATTCATTACTGAACGATCTTTCTACGCGCCGATCACAGCACCCAACAAATCGAAAAATCAACCACCCATCTTTATTGTATAATACCGCTCACTCACTCCTAAACTTTTTCTACACACAAGAAATGAAACGCGACCTCATCATCAAACTCTTTCGCCAATTTCAAGACGCGGCGTATCTTTACAACGGCGTCGAGTGTTGGAGCGCGCGCGAATTGCAAGTGATTTTGGGCTATTCCGAATGGCGCAATTTTCTAAATGCCGTTGAAAAAGCCAAACGCGCGTGCGAGAACGCAGGCATACCGGTTGACGACCATTTTGTTGATGTCAACAAAATGGTCTCACTCGGCAGTGGCGCGGCACGCAAGATTGATGACATTGCGCTTACGCGTTATGCCTGCTATCTCATCGCGCAAAATGGCGACCCGTCCAAAAATGAAATCGCGTTCGCGCAAACGTACTTTGCGGTACAAACGCGCAAACAAGAAATCATTGAGCAGCGTTTGCTTGACGTGGACCGCGTGGCGGCGCGAGAAAAATTATCCAAAGCCGAAAAGAAATTTTCGGGCATGCTTTACGAACGCGGCGTGGACGACCAAGGGTTTGCGCGAATTCGCTCTCAAGGCGACCAAGCATTGTTCGGCGGTTTTTCGAC
>CALMZO010000318.1 GCA_937870825.1 uncultured Chloroflexota bacterium
GAGAACAAGCCGGCAAATCCACCGAGCAGCTCGCCGCTTTCCTTGAAATGCGAGAGCGCCTCGCTCGCCTCTTGGTCCCATTTTATAATTGTCCCCGTAAAGACAAAGCCAATTGTCAATGCCAACAATGCAACGCCCACGAGCCAATTCGCTTCTCGCGGTTTTTTGTATGAACCTGTCCAATAAATTCGCAGCAGGTGAAGGAGCGCAGTCACCACTTCGAGATTCGCCGTCCAGAAATGGATACTGCGAATGAAATCGCCGAAAGGTACTTGGGTGATGATGTACGTCACGCTGTCGTGCGCCTCGGACGGATGCGGATGATAGAACTGTGTCATCACGATGCCCGTCGCAAAGAGAATAATGAAACCGAATAGCGCGATGCCGCCAAGGATGTAGGGAATTGTGTTCGCATAATCGGGTACGGGATACGCGAGCGAATGTAGTGATAACCGTTCGTCGAGCGCGCCCCACACTTTATTCCCAAATTGATTGCCCTGTGACGAGGGCAGAGCGATTTGTGCTTGAGCCATATTTATTTGCCTCCAAACTGCAAGCTCCAAGTCTTTGCACTTATCCTAGCCGAATCTGTTTTTCGGCACACGCGCTAGTCTGCCCATGCTTGGCGCGCCATTTAGCGCACTTGATGAGATTCGCCCAAACCGAACAGCAAATTCAGCTTGGGCGAGAGCTTGGGCAACAGCCAAGTTGGGAATTCCGCGACGCTGTGTAATGACTATGGCATGTTCATCCCCGGCATTGATTCGTCACTGTTAGCGGGCATTGCCAACTGGATTTCGGCTGCGGGCGCGGGCGCGGTGTATGTGGTGAAACTCACACCGTTCGGCATGTTTCCTGTGGGAATTGTTTTTACAACTTGGCGCGTCGCGAGATCAATCACGGCGAGGTTATTCCCATAGATGTTGGTGATATATGCGTGCTTGCCCGATGGGTCTATGACGACGCCATGCGCGCCTTTGCCCGTCTCGATTGTTTTCGCAACGGTGTACGTCGCCGCGTCAATGATGGAGACGGTCGTACTGGGATTGTCTTGCGAGCCTTGATTCGCGGCAAGGATATTTTTGTTATCGGGTGTGACGAAAACTTGAATCGGTCCAGCTCCCACTTTAACTTTGCTGACGAGAGCGCGTGACGCGACATCCACTTTGCCAATCGCGTTTTCCGCGTTGAGCGAGAAATACAAGAACTTGGCATCGGGAGAAAACGCAACTTGAACTGGTTTTTGACCGACCTCAATGTCAGCCACTTTTGTATTCGTCGCCGTGTCAATCACGCTCAAGGTTGTATCTTTGGCGTTGGCAACATAGACCCATTTGCCATCGGGACTCGGGCGCAATCCATGCGGATACTTGCCGACGGGAATAGTGCTAATTGTTTTCATCGTCGCCACATCAATCGCCGTGACCGTATTGTCGCCGCCATTCGTCGCGTACGCGGTTTTGCCATTGGGCGTGAGAATCACGTGCGCGGGTTCTTTGCCCGTTGGCACTGTGCCATGCACCTGATACGTTACCGCATCAATCATCACGGCAAGCGATTCGTGTCCGCTCACCGCCCATACACTTTTCCCATCGGGCGCAACTTGGAGATTGTGCGGTCCTTCGATTCCGTTCAAGGTTGTGAGTACTTGGTTCGTGTTCGCATCAATCGCGGTGATGCTGTTGCCGCCTTCGTTGGCAACCCAGACGGTACCGGACACCATGCCGTCATGACTGGGAGAGCGGAAAAGCCATCCGCCTCCCACGACGAGGAACGCACCCAGAACAATGATCGCGAGCAAAGGAATGCCCAGTACTATTCTGTAAGGTTTCATGTTAACTCCTCCATCACGCTATTGGGCGCGATGCGCGAGATATTTGGCGTTTCTTTCACTGTCGTTTGGACGTTCTTTGTTTCCACCGCGTCATGTTCATGCCCCATCCCGCGCATCATAAAGAACATCATCAAGGGACAGAGCAACACGATGGCGAAGGGTAAATACGGTGTCAGTGCGCCGAGCGAGAATCCAAAAATCGCAACGGCGGCAATCAGCGCGATGGGAATGAGACAGCATAACAGCATCAGCAACATATGTCTGGTGTTGTAGCCATTGTTTGAAGTGTGATCGTGATTCATCTTTTTTCCTTTCATTCAATAATGTGAAGCGGTCAACCGCGCGGTCCCTGTACAATCGTGAGACCCGATGGTGTCTTGTGTTCGCCCGCGTTATGCTTGGCGTGTGTATGCTTGGATGTTTTTTCACCGAATTCGGGCTTGGCAAATTTTCCGGGTGCCTGTTCAAAATCCGCTTGACAGCGCGGGCAGCAGAGATAGTACGTCGTGCCTTGATAATCGAACGCGATGTGCGCGTGATTGCGCGAAATGCGCTTACCGCAAACTGGATCGCGTAGCATTTGATTTCTCCTCTTCGCGCGGAGCGATTTTTGGAAAGTAACAGAGCGCGTAACAGACGATTAGCGCAGCCAGAAGCGCAATGGCAGCGGCGAGAATTCCAACCTGCCAGCCAAAGTACGGTATGGCGAGCAGCAGAATGAACGGGAGTGTGCACAGCCAAAGAAACAGTGTAAGCAGCAAAGTGGTATCGTTGATTCCGTTCCAGATAATTTGCATACGCGCTTTCATATCTCACATCCTGCGAAAGTGACATGGGGCAAGCGACAGGTCACAAGCCAAGAGGTACGTCGCCTGTCTCATGCCATCTATTCATCCCTTCATCCGTTTTTTGACCGATGAAATCACGAGCGGCATCGTCACAATAAAAGAGAGCAACAGTACCCATGCCGCGCCGCCGAAACGCGCGACGTCTGTGTATGTTCCTACGAGTGTCGCGGCAAGGAAAAAGAGCAGCGCCGCAGTGATTGAAATCGTCCCGTAAATGAGTGCGCTTGTCAGCGCGGTTTTGCGTTCAAGGTTCATTTGAGCCGAGTTCATTTTGTATACTCCTCGATATAGTTTCACTTGAGAAAAATTTTTTGGACGAGAGGATGAACGCGTGAGAGGTGTTGCGTCGTTCATTCCCTCGTTGTTTGTCAGCGCACCCGCGCGTCTCACTTCTCTCACGATGCGCCACAACTCTTTATTCTGCGCCGCCTCCAGTCGCAGACGCAGGGAAAAGTGCAGGTTGCGGAGTTTGTTCGGACGAAACTCTCGCGCCCTGCCCGCGTTTCAACGAAGGCACAAAACCGCGCAGCAGTAATGTATTGAGTGTCACTGTCAGCGAGCTAATCGCCATGAGCGCGGCGGCAATTTCGGGACTAATGACGATTTGAAAGAACGGATAAAACAATCCTGCCGCGATGGGAATGCCGAGTGTGTTGTAAGTGAACGCCCAGAATAGATTTTGTTTCACCTTCCGCATAGTCGCTTTGCCAATCTCGATGGCAATGACCACATCACGCAAATCATCTTTGATGAGAATGACGTGTCCTGTTTCTTTTGCAACATCTGTCCCCGAACCAATCGCCATGCCTACATCGGCTTGCGCCAATGCGGGCGCGTCGTTCACGCCGTCGCCAACCATTGCAACTTTTTTGCCTTGCCTTTGCAATTTTTTCACTTCGTTCGCTTTGTCTTGCGGCAATACTTCGGCGAGTACGCGGTCAATGCCGACTTGTTTCGCAATTGCGGCGGCAGTCCGCACATTGTCGCCTGTAATCATCGCGGTCTCGATGCCGAGTTTGTGCAATTGGCGAATCGCTTCGACAGAGTGCTGTTTGAGCGTATCAGCAACCGCGATGATGCCTGCGGCTCGCCCGTTCACGGCGACAAACATCACCGTCTTGCCCTCTTGTTCTAATTGTTCCGTTTGCGGCAAGAGCGCGCGAATATCCACGCCGCGCTGTTTCATCAACTTGCGATTGCCAAGCAAAGTCTCTTGACCGTCAATCTGTGCCTCGACGCCGTGACCCGGTATCGAATTGAATGATTGTGGTTCGACGACATTCAGTCCACGCGCTTCCGCGCCGCGCACAATTGCTTCGCCCAATGGATGTTCGCTGTTCTTTTCCGCAATCGCGGCAAGACGAAGAATTTCATTCTGACTACTGACTTCTGATAACTGACCACTGAATACATCTGTCACCGACGGTTCGCCTTTCGTCAGCGTCCCCGTCTTGTCGAAAACAATCGTTTGCAATTTCGACGTGTTTTCAATCGCCTCTGCGTTCTTGAAGAGGACGTTGTGTTCCGCTGCTTTCCCCGTGCCTGCCATCATCGCGCTCGGCGTCGCCAAACCCACCGCGCAGGGACAAGAAATCACGAGAACCGTCACGCTCAAGAGCAGTGAAAATCCAAAGACTCCCATTTCGCCCAAGGTGTACGGCGACAACATAAAGCGTGTGTTCGGGTCAAAGAACAACTGATAGCCCACAAAGAACCACGCGACAAAGACGACAATCGCCAACAAGTGAACGCCGAGAATGAAATGCCCCGCCACCCAATCCGCAAGTTTTTGAATCGGCGCTTTGGATGCCTGTGCACCTTCCACCAGCGAAATGATTTGCGCGAGCGCCGTGTCTTTGCCCACACGCGTCGCGGTGAATTTGAACGCGCCCGTTTTGTTCATCGTTCCGCCGATGACGTTATCACCCGTTTTCTTTTCGACAGGCAGCGATTCGCCCGTGAGCATGGATTCGTCCACCGCGCTGTATCCTTCGCTCACGATGCCGTCCACCGCAATGCGTTCGCCCGGGCGCACGACGACTACATCTTCGATTTCCACTTCTTCGCCAGGAATTTCAATTTCCTGACCGCCGCGAATCACGCGCGCGATTTTGGGTTGCAGACTCATCAACTTGCGAATCGCGTCGCTAGTGCGCCCGCGCGTCAACGCTTCGAGAAAACGTCCCAGCACAATGAACCACGTGAGCAGCGCGGCGGATTCAAAGAATGTTGCACCTTCGCCGCCAAAGCCCGCGTCTGGAAACACGACATTGATGACGGCGATGCCATATGCCGCGCCGATGCCCGTCGCATACAGGAGGTTCATGTCGGTCACGCCATGTTTCAAACCGCGAAAACTATTAACAAAGAATTGGCGTCCGGGTCCGAACACGAGCGG
>CALMZO010000319.1 GCA_937870825.1 uncultured Chloroflexota bacterium
AAACAACTCGATATGATGTATGCGAACGCGCGCGATTTTGAAATTCGCATCTATGACCGCATGAGCGACAAGCAAGGCATTGTGCATGTGATTGGTCCCGAACTTGGTTTGACGCAGCCGGGCATGACGATTGTGTGCGGCGATTCGCACACCTCCACACACGGCGCGTTCGGCACACTTGCGTTCGGCATCGGCACGAGCGAAGTGGCGATGGTGTTGGCGACGCAAACATTGCTGCAGCGCAAACCAAAAACAATGAACGTGCGCGTCGAAGGCACGCTCGCGAGTGGCGTCACGGCAAAAGACATTATTCTTGCGGTGATTGCAAAAATTGGTGTGGATGGCGGAACAGGTCACGCGGTCGAATATAGCGGCTCGGCAATTCGCGCGCAAACGATGGAAGGACGCATGACGATTTGCAACATGTCCATCGAAGGCGGCGCGCGTGCAGGAATGATTGCGCCGGATGAAACGACATTCAATTACATCGCGGGACGCGAATTCGCGCCCAAGGGCTCAGATTGGGACGCGGCTGTCGCGCGTTGGAAACAATTGCCGACGGACGATGGCGCGCAGTACGACGCGGTGGTGGAACTCGACGCGAACGCGTTGGAGCCGATGATAACGTACGGAAACAATCCGGGCATGGGCATTCCCATCACTGCGCGCGTGCCTGACCCCGACGCGTTGGGCGACATTCACCAAAAAGCCGCGCTCCAAAAAGCATTGCAGTACATGGATTTGCAGCCGGGGAAATCGCTCATTGGTCATCCGGTCAATGTTGTGTTCATCGGCAGTTGTACCAATTCGCGCATTGGCGATTTGCGTCTCGCCGCGAACATCATGCGCGGCAAGCGCGTCGCGGAGAACGTGCGCGTGCTCGTCGTCCCCGGTTCGCAGCAAGTGAAACGTCAAGCGGAGCAAGAAGGACTTGATAAAATTTTTCAAGAAGCGGGCGCGGAGTGGAGAGAAGCGGGATGCAGTATGTGCATCGCAATGAACGATGACCAACTCGCGCCCGGCGAATATTCCGTTTCAACAAGCAATCGCAATTTTGAAGGACGACAGGGCAAAGGCGGACGCACCTTTCTCGCGAGTCCGATGACGGCGGCGGCGACGGCAATCAATGGTGTCGTCACTGACCCGCGCACAGTTCTCGCATAGCAGTTTTTCATCGCTCAT
Source organism: uncultured Chloroflexota bacterium (assembly GCA_937870825.1). Classification (GTDB taxonomy): domain Bacteria; phylum Chloroflexota; class Anaerolineae; order UBA4142; family SHND01; genus SHND01. The sequence goes on from CALMZO010000319.1 coordinate 1,183, forward strand.
TGCTCAATGCTCATTGCTCAACTATGGAACCCATTAAAAAATTTACGGGCAAAACAATTCATCTCCCTAACACCGATGTGGACACGGACCAAATCATCCCTGCGCGGTACTTGAAAGTGACGGATAAAAAAGGCCTGGGCGAAGTGGTGTTTTACGATTGGCGGTACGACGCGGACGGAAATCCGAAAGACGATTTTATTTTGAACAAACCGCACGCGGCGAATGCGACGGTCCTTGTCGCGGGACACAATTTCGGCTGCGGCAGTTCGCGCGAACATGCGCCGTGGGCATTGCAAGGTTTCGGATTCAAAGCGATTGTGAGTACGCGCTTTGCCGATATTTTTCGCAACAACGCGTTGAAAAATGGATTGCTGCCGATTGTGGTTGATAAAGCAACGCACGAGCAACTGCTTGACCTCGCCGTTGAAGACCCTGACCTGCAACTCGAAGTGGACCTCGAAACGCAGACGCTCACACTGCCCGATGGACGCAGAGTGGAATTTCCGATTGATTCATTCAGTAAAGAATGTTTGTTGAATGGGGTGGATGAGTTGGGGTACTTGATGCGACAGTCGAGCGCGATTGAGGAATATGAGAGAGCGAACAACAAGTAGTAGGTAGTAGGTAGTAGGTAGCAGGGAATTGAGTCTCCCCTACTACCTGCTACCTGCTACCTTCTACCTACAACATGAAACAAATCCAAATCTATGACACTACTCTCCGCGACGGCACACAACGCGAAGGTCTATCATTGACGGCGAACGACAAATTGCACATCGCGCAACTGCTCGACGATTTGGGCGTCGCCTATATCGAGGGCGGCTGGCCCGGGTCGAATCCGAAAGATGTTGAATTTTTTCAACGCGCGAAATCCTTAAGGTTGCAGCAGGCGAAGATTGCCGCGTTCGGTTCGACGATGCGCGTCGGAGGGAAACCCGAAGACGATGCAAATATCCGCGCGCTGATTGATGCGGAAACGCCGGTGTGTACTGTGGTGGGAAAAACGTGGACGCTGCATGTTGAACAAGTTTTGCGGACATCGCACATGGAAAATTTGCGCCTCATTTGCGAATCCATCGCGTATTTGAAATCGCAAGGGCGCGAGGTGATTTATGACGCGGAACATTTTTTTGACGGCTATCGCGCGAATTTCGAATACGCGTTGGCGACGTTGAACGCGGCGTTGGAAGGCGGCGCGGATTCGGTTACGTTGTGCGATACGAACGGCGGGTCACTGCCCTGGCAAATTCAAGATGCGGTGAACGCGGTGCGCGCGAAATTCCCGAACGCGGTGATTGGGATTCATACGCACAATGACGGCGAACTGGCAGTCGCAAATTCCCTCGCGGCGATTCAAGTGGGCGCGACACAGGTTCAAGGAACGATTAACGGGTACGGCGAACGCTGCGGGAACGCGAACTTGATCGCGATTATTGCGGATTTGGAAATCAAGATGGGCTATCAATGTCTGCCCGAAGCACACATCGAAAAACTCACGACGATTGCGCGCAGTGTCGCGGAGATTGCCAACATCGCGCCGGATGACTTTGCCGCGTATGTGGGACGCAACGCGTTCGCGCACAAGGGCGGCATTCACGTCGCCGCGCAGCGCCGCCATCCGATGGCGTATCAACACATTGACCCCGTGTGGGTCGGCAACGCCACGCATGTTGTCGTTTCCGAATTGTCGGGGCGCGGAAATTTATTGAGCAAAGCGGACGAGTTGAATTTGAAATTGGATGAGCAAGACCCGCGCGTGACGCGCGTGCTGCAACAAATCAAAGACAAAGAAGCGGCGGGCTATCACTTTGAAGGCGCGGACGCGTCGGTAGAACTTTTACTCTTGCGCGCGGATGAATTGTACACCCCCCCCTTTGAACTGATTGATTACATGACCGTCGTCGAACATCGGCAGGGACGCGGCATGGTGGCGGAAGCGAGCGTAAAATTGCGCGTGAACGGCGAAATCGTTCACACAGCGGCGGAAGGCAACGGACCCGTGAACGCGATGGATATTGCGACGCGCAAAGCGCTCGCGCAAAAATTTCCCGCGATTGAGAATTTTTCGCTTGTGGATTACAAAGTCCGCATTCTCGACGGACACGCGGCGACGGGCGCGACGACGCGCGTGTTGATTGAGACCGCGAATCACAAACGACGCTGGAGCACCGTCGGCGCGAGTACGAATATCATTGATGCGAGTTGGCTCGCGTTGCAAGATGCGATTGAATATGGTGTGATGGTTGCGGCAAAGGATAAAGAGGTGAACGAGTGACTAGACGGCTGCCATTTCATTACGCGTACATTATCGCGGCGGTGACATTTTTTGCATTGCTCGCGTCGGCGGGAGTACGCAACGCGCCGGCGGTGATTATCAAACCGCTCGAAGCGGAATTTGGCTGGAGTCGTTCCGCGATTTCGTTGGCGATTGCGGTCAGCTTGATTTGGTTCGGGCTCGGCGCGCCGTTGGGCGGAACGCTCGTCGAAAAATTTGGACCGAAACGCGTTTTTCTTGCCGCGCTTGTCGTGATTGAAATTGGATTGTGGGGCATGTTGGCGTTCACGACAATGCTCGGTCTGCATTTCTTTTGGGGCATTGTGGTTGGAATCGGCACGGGCGCGGCGACGAATGTGTTGGGCGCGACGATTGCGATTCGCTGGTTTGAAAAACATCGCAGTTTCGTCGTCGGAATTTTTAGCGCGGCAAGCGCAGCAGGCCAATTGATTTTTCTACCCGCGCTCATTTCCATCAATGCGAATGACGGCTGGCGCATGGTGATAGAAGCGTTGGCGCTCGCGGTTTTGGCGATGGTGCCGCTGGTGTTTTTCCTTTTGCGTGATACGCCGCAAGAAATGGGATTGCGCGCGATAGGCGACGCGGGTACGCATCACCAAACCGCAAACGCGAAATTGGGAAAATCGCTGCCAATGCAAATTGCGATCCAGTCGCGCGATTTTTGGCTGCTCTCGGCAAGTTTTTTCATTTGCGGGTACACGACAAATGGATTGATTGGCACGCATCTTTTACCGCACGCCGTCGAGCACGGATTCGCGGATGTTGTGACAGCGAGCGCGTTGAGTTTGATGGGCGCGATGAATATCATTGGCACGCTCGCGTCGGGCTGGTTGAGTGACCGTTACGACAATCGCATCCTGCTCGCGATGTATTACAGCGGACGCGCGGCGACGTTGTTGTTGTTGCCGTTCATTGGCGATTCAATCGGACTGTTCGGCTTTGCGTTTTTGTACGGACTCGATTGGGTTGCCACCGTTCCACCAACGGTGAATCTCACGTCACAAGTCTTTGGCAAAGCGTCCGTTGGAAAAGTGTACGGCTGGATTTTCTTTGCGCACATGGTGGGCGCGGCGACGGCGGCATATCTCGGCGGCGTGGTGCGCGAAACTTTTGGCGATTATACGTTCGCGTTTTTCTCGGCAGCCGCGCTGGGCTTTATGGCGGCGGGGTTTTCGTTAGGCGTGAAACGTGGGGAACAACGCGTGTGGGCAGTGGTGACGGGCGAATAGAATTCGCTGCAACAACATCGCGAAACCTGCCTACGCAGGTTGAATCGAAAATGAATTTTCATATTGTGACTTTGCCCGGCGACGGCATCGGACCGGATGTGACGAACGAAGCGGTACGCGTGTTGAAACACATCGCGGAAAAATTTGGGCATCAGTTCCGTTTTGAACAACAACTCATCGGCGGCATTGCGATTGACGAAACGGGAAGCGCGCTGCCCGACGAAACGCTGCGCGCGTGTTTGAACGCGGACGCGGTGTTATTGGGCGCGGTGGGCGGACCGAAATGGGATGACCCGCGCGCGAAAACGCGTCCTGAAGATGGTTTGTTGGCAATTCGCAAAGGCATGGGGTTGTTTGCAAATTTGCGTCCCGTGAAACCGCATCCCGCGCTCGCGTTTGCGTCGCCGCTGCGTGAAGAAAAAATTCGAGGCGTGGATTTTATTGTCGTGCGCGAATTGACGGGCGGACTGTATTTTGGAAAACCAAAAGAACGCCGCCAAGAAAACGGACATGTGAGCGCGGTGGATACGATGGAATATCACGATTACGAAATTCGCCGCATCGTGGATTTGGGTTTCAAGCTCACGCAGACGCGCCAGAAAAAATTGGCGAGTGTTGACAAGGCGAATGTTCTCGCATCGTCGCGGCTGTGGCGCGAAATCGCGACCGAGATGCACGCAGATTATCCTGATGTGAAATTAGACCACGTTCTCGTGGACACGGCGGCGATGCGTCTCGTCACCGCGCCCGCGTCGTTCGACGTGATTGTCACCGAAAACACTTTCGGAGATATTCTCACGGATGAAGCGGCGGTGCTTGTCGGCTCGATGGGATTGCTTCCATCCGCATCACTCGGTGCAGGTACGCGCGGATTGTACGAACCGATTCACGGCTCCGCGCCCGACATTGCAGGAAAAGGTATCGCGAATCCACTCGGCTCGATTTTGAGCGCGGCGATGCTGCTGCGTCATTCCTTGAAATTAGAAAACGAAGCGAACGCAATCGAACGCGCGGTAGATGAAATGTTGAGCGAGGGCTGTCGCAGCGCGGACATTGCGCGGGAGGGCGAGCAAGTTTTGAATACGAGTGAGATGGCGGATGAGGTTATTGGAAGGATTAGGTAGCAACTAGCAGGTAGCATGGAAGATTGAATCCTGCTACTTGCTACTTGTTCCTTGCTACACTTGTGCGAGTTGCTTTTCAAGGCGAGCGCGGCGCGAATTCCGAAGCGGCGGCGTTGAAACACTTTGGCGATTCTGTCGAAACCGTGCCGAGCGAAAATTTTGATGTGCTGTTCGGGCGCATTGCGAAGGGTGATGCCGAGTATGCGATGGTGCCGATTGAAAATACGCTGGCGGGAAGCATTCATCAAAATTATGATTTGCTCGCGCAGCATGATTTCCATATCGTCGGCGAAGAAATTTTGCGCGTCGAACATTTTTTGATTGCGGCAGAAGGCGTGGCGTTCGAGGACATCCGCGCGGTCATTTCACAGCCGCCCGCGCTGGCGCAGTGTGAACATTACATTGCCAAACACGGTTGGGAGAAGGAAGCCGCGTATGATACGGCAGGCGCGGTCAAGCTGTTGAAAGCGTCGGGGCGACGCGACGCGGCGGCAATTGCGCCGAGACGCGCCGCGAGTGTGTACGGGATGAACATTCTCGCGGAAAATATCGAAGACAACGCGGAAAATTATACGCGCTTTGTGGTGTTGGCGCGCGAGCCGATTCAGCCGCAGCCGCCGTACAAAACTTCGATTGTGTTCACGTTGAAAAATGTGCCGGGCGCGCTGTTCAAAGCATTGAGCGTATTTGCGCTCCGCGATATTGATTTGACGAAAATCGAATCGCGTCCCATTCCCGGTTCGCCGTGGGAATATAATTTTTATTTGGACTTTTCGGAAAGTGTGTTTCAAGAACGCGGCAAACGCGCGTTAGAACATTTGTCGGAAATTACGACAACACTGCGCGTATTCGGCTCGTACCCGTGCGCGACGTGGAATGGAAAATGAAAAGGAGAAGCGAGAAACGTGACGCGTGAAACGTCAAACGTCAACACAAGGCGAAAAGCGATTGGCGATACGCGAGACGCAAAGGAGAAACATGGAATCGAAATTTACATGGATGAACGGACGACTCGTGCCAACATCCGAAGCGAACGTTCCGTTTTTGACGAACGCGCTGCATTACGGCACGGCGGTGTTTGAGGGCATTCGCAGCTACAGCACGGAACGCGGTCCTGCGATTTTCCGTTTGCGTGACCACATGCAGCGTTTGGTCAATTCCGCGCGCATCCTGGGCATCAAACAATTTCAATATGACGTCGACACCTTGATTGACGCGGCAAAAGAAACGGTGCGCGCGAATGATTTCGCCGACTGTTATGTGCGCCCGTTGATTTATCTTGCATCGGGCGGATTCAATTTGAATGTGGATTACGCGCAGGTGGGTGTCGGCATTGCGGTGTGGGAATGGCATCAGTACATGGGACCCGAAGCGCTGGCAAAAGGAATTCGCGCCAACATTTCGAGTTTCACGCGCCATCACGTCAACGTCATGATGACCAAAGCAAAAATTTCGGGCAACTACGCGAACTCTTTTCTCGCGCGCACAGAGAGTATCCGCCTCGGTTTTGACGAAGCGATTATGCTTGACCCGTACGGCAATGTCGCAGAATGCACGGGCGAAAATTTATTTCTCGTGCGCGGCGGAAAAATTTATTCGCCGAATCTCAATACCGTGCTGGAAGGCATCACGCGCGATTCTTTGGTGACGATCGCGCGCGATTTGGGGTACGAAGTTTTAGAGCAGCCAATATCACGCGACCAGTTGTATATCGCCGACGAAGTGTTTGTGTGCGGCACGGCGGCGGAAGTGATTGGCTTGCGCGAAATTGATTTTCGCACGATTGGCGCGGGGGAATCGGGACCGATTACGCGACACTTGCAAGAAGTGTTTCATCAAGTTGTGCGGGGACAAGAACCGCGTTATGTGGAATGGCTCGACCCGGTGAATTTGGCGGTGACAACGAGCGCAGCGGTACCGGCTGAATAAAATATGTGAAAACAAAGACACCTGTCCTCCAATCGAGGGCAGGTGTTTCTTGTTTTGGCGAATTTTGTCATTAGCGCACCGCTTTCTTGACGCGCAGTGATTCTGCCAGGGTCATGCCGAGCTCGCCGACGACTGCCAACTGTTCATTGAAACGCTGCAGCTTTTCCTATTGCGTTTCGAGCTGCTCCGCATGTTGACGCACTTGTTCCAGCAGGCGCGTCTGCTCCTGTAGTGAAACTTGCAACGCCCACGCTTTTTCGGCGAGTTCGACCTCGGTGCTTTTTTGGTTAGTGTCCACTTGCCCCATAGTCAAGCGCGTGACAAAAATTGTGACTCGTCCGTGGATGCCTTGGAAAGCAGAGCTATGGTGCGTGCGCCAGACTCGGCATCGCCGCTAGCTGTTTGCCAACCACGACGATTCGATTCCGTCCCTCGAGTTTGGCTTGGTACATCGCACGGTCAGCGGACGCCAACAGACTTTCCACGCTGTCGCCATCGTCAGGATATACAACCAGACCGATGCTGGCGGAGACCGCTACCGGGCTTTGGGCAGTGACTGCAGAGAGGGCTTGGCGAAAACGGTCAGCAGCCACATGTGCTGCATAAGCATCCGTGTGAGGCAAAATAGCCGCAAACTCGTCGCCCCCCAACCGTGCGATGCTATCAGTTTTGCGCAGATTCTGTTGCAAGACTTCTGCCACGCGCTTTAAAAGCTCGTCTCCCGCCTGATGCCCCAGCCGGTCGTTCACTTCTTTGAATCCGTCGAGGTCCACAAAAAACATTGCCCCGCGTTCTCCATAGCGGCGACTCTGCTCCAGATGGTACTCTAATTCCAGATGATAGTGCCGATTGTTCAGCAAGCCCGTGAGGGAATCGCGCATTGCCTGCACCATCAATTCTTTTTCCAACTGCACACGCGTCCGGATGATGTTGATGCCAAAAACGGCTGCGCCGCTCATCAACAGCAGCCGCAACAACTTGGGGGGCTCGTCAAAAAAGATGAGAAGCGCATAGGGGATGTGCAGCATGAGAAAACCGATGATTGCAACGTAACCTAACCCCGGCGACACGCGATGGGCAATGTACAAGCAGAGCATTACGGCGGCGATGTCATGACTCTCGTGGATAAAAGGAAAGACCGGGCTGGCGACCAACCCATCCAGACCCGGTAACACTTCGGCGAGGTCACCCATCGTGAAGATTATTATGGCGAGTCCGATTCCGCCAATGCCAAGGAGTCGCATCAACTGACGCGGCATTCTCTGCCCGCGCTCGCTGTCAGCTTGATGCACCCCGTGGGGGTGATGCTTGGTCACTACTTGCCTCCGTGAATACGTCGCTCACGCGCCCAAACATGAATGCGATATTGACGGCGCTGGGGACTGGATATACTTGGGTCAGCCGGTCGAGAACCGTAAAAACAACGAGGTACGCGATGAGAATAAAGGCAAGACGAAATAACGTGCGAGCGTGGATGCGCGCGAAAAATTGCGAGAGCCGGACTTGGCTTGCCAAGCCCATCAAAACTGTTACTTTGCTCTGGGCGAAGCGCGGGCAAACGATTACGGGGCAGATGCTTTGAAAGTCCTCTGTTCGGGCAGTTATGCAAGTCATGACGACATCGGATTGTTTGTGTATGACGAGTATATTCCTGCTTTGCCAATAGTCAAGCAATCGAGTCGCATGTCACGATTTTGCGCGGTGGGCATGTCCGGCTCGCGCGCCAAACAGCCACCGCAAACGACATGGAGGGGCGAAAATGTAATTCCTGTGCGCGGCGGGAAAATGCATTCCCCGTGAGCGCAAGAAAATGCAAAACAGGAACATCGCTAAAAAGAAAATGATGCTTACATGATTTCGTAAGCATCATTTTCTTTTCATTCACTCTTTTATCAACTCCTCCTTGGTCGCTTTGAGTACGATGCCCTCATTCGTCACCTGCGTAATTTGGTCGGGCAGCACATAGCGATTGGGGCGCAAAAGACCCGGGACATTGACATGGACAAAGCCGTGCTGCAAGAGACGATTGCGTAATGTTTCCGGCAGCTCATCTTGCCCAAAGACGCGTTGCAGTACGCCAATGGGAAAATCGGGTGCGAGATTTGGTGAAGGGATTAGCGTTGCCGATTGCACGGTGGTCGGCGCGTGAGCGTCCTGTTCCCCCAAAAACACGCGGTCCACCGTGCCAAGTTCCCTGTTATTCGCATCGAACACTTTTGTCCCCTCGTGAACGTGTTCGAGAATGTTGAAATCTGCATTGGGTTTGAAAATTGGGTCTGCCATTTTTGCCTCCACGCGAATTCACTTTATCTCGATAACGTTTTGCCATTCAAAAAGTGATGTGGAGGAAAAATGGAATCCGTGAGGTGCGGCGATAAAATTAATATTTCTCCATAACTCGGCGCTCGTACACCGAAATGCAATTCCCGCTTGCTCCCGAAAACGGTGCGCACTCCCAGCTTGCCCAACGCTCGCGTAGCTGCAATCCTGCAATGCGCGCCATAAGGTCCAGTTCAGTGTGCCATGCGTAACGCGTGACGATTGGATGCAATTGCACGCCCGCCTTTGATAGCGTCACATGTGTCTCTTCCAACAATTGTGTCACGGGGTCAAACCGCGCAATGTCAAGACGAACATTGTCAATTTCAATCGCTTCGGCATCCACATATTGATTGTTCCGCAAGCGATAAAACTCGGCAGGCACTCCGCCTTCTACAACGAATACACCATCGGGCGCAAGATGACGCGCGACGTTTTCAAAACAACGCACTTGCTCGTCTTGCGTGAGCAAGTTAAAGAGTGTGTTAAAGACAATGTAAATCAAACGATATGCCCCAGCCACAGGCACATCCGCGAAATTTCCAAGCGTGACTTGAATCTTGTCCCCGCCCGGCTTGCTCTTTAACTTGGCGAGCATCGCGGGCGAAATATCAATCCCGTCCACTTGCACGCCTTGCGCCGCCAAGGGTAACGCAATTCTGCCGGTGCCAATCGCGAGCTCGAGGACAGGACCCTCTTTTGCCAATTGCTTTAGAAATGCGACGGCGGCTTGCTCGTCGCCGCGCGGCGCGTGTTCGTCGTAGCGGGCTGCAACATTTTCGTCAAAACTCATCGCGGGAAAATAATCTTTCATAATTTTTTCTGAATCGTGTCTCAAGCGTTTCTGACACCGATTGTTCGCGCCTGCAATACAAAAATCTTGTCTCCCACAATCGCCCATTCAATATCTTGCGGCGCGTTGAAAAATGTTTCAATCTGCTGTCCCAGCGCGGCGAGATTTTTGATTTGCGCGTCGGTGAGCGATGGCTCGTTGATTTGCGATTCCGCGACGCCATGTTCCTCAACATGTCCGTCCGCGCCGACGACGAGTTTCACCACCTGTTCTTCGATGGTGCGGTCTGAAATTTCGCTGCTTGCCTTGTCCACCAAAAATTCATCGGGACGAAAGCGCGCGCTCGTGACGGGAACGCCCAAACCCCACACGGCTTTGATTTGAATCTCGTTCGCGTCGTTTGTGGTGGGATTTTTCGTGAACATCACACCCGCGCTGTTTGCAGGAATCATCGGCTGAACCAGCACGGCAAGCGCGACATCCGTCTGCGCAATTTTTTTGCGATGGCGATAGTACATCGAGCGCGAGTTCCACAACGCCGCCCAACATTTCGCCGCCGCGCGTTCGATTTCATCCACACCCACGAGTCCGAGATACGCGCGCGCGACGCCGCTGCCGAACGCGGTTGCCAAATCATCCGAAGGCGTTGACGTGCGCGCAATCAACGACGCGCGTTCCGTTTCGGAAAAATTCGCGAGCGCGTTTTCGAGCGCGGCGCGCAAATGCGACGGAAACGGTTGTGCCGTAAGTTCGGCGCGAATTTCCGTTGCGGCATGTTCGATTTCGGCGGGGTCCATGATGACATCGTCGGTGAGTCGCGCGCGAATTTTTTCCGCCAGCGGCGCGATAAATTCGGGATACGCGGCAGTTGTCAGGACGAAACCGTTCGGCACGTTGAACCCTGCGCGTTTGAGTTCCGCGAGCGCGGCGGCTTTTGCGCCAACGGCTGCCGCATCGGTTGATTCAGAGAGCGAATGGATTAGAAACATTGTTGCGATCCACGAATAACACGAATCGTTACGATAGAAACTCTGCATTGCATTCCGAATACAAGATTCGTGTGATAGGTGTTATTCGCGGATGGTCAATCCGGATTCGACATCAGTTTGACATAGATTTCTTCGAGCGCGGATTCTTGAACAGACAAATCAATCAGCGCCCATTGCTGCGCGGAAATTTTTTCGAGCATGGCGGCGATGGCGTCAATCTCGTGCGTGCGATACACATAATTTCCGTCGCGGCGTTCGTACTCGAGCGTTTCGTCGGCGCGAAACACAATTTGAAATTCGCGTTTGCCAAGCCCCGCGCGAATCGCCTCCATTGTATCAAAGACCACCAGCTTGCCGCCTTTGATAATTGCGACGCGGTCGCACACGTACTCGACGTGAAACAAATTGTGCGCGGAAAGCAGAATTGTTTTTTGTTCGCGCTTGAGCGATTTCAAATAGTGGATGATAAAAAACGAGGTGAGAGGGTCAAGTCCCGAATTCGGTTCGTCGAGAATCAAGAGCGCGGGGTCATGCAACAATGCGCGCGCAATCGCGACTTTGCGCTTCATGCCCTTCGAGTACTCGCCAATCAATTGGTCGGGGTCTTGCAAGTGCAATGACGTCAACAACGATTCAATCCGCGATTGCGCGGCGGCGCGCGGCAGCGCGTACAATTCCGAAAAAAATGCCAGGTACTGTCGCGCCGACATGTTTTCGTACAGCGGACTCTCTTCGGGAAGATAACCGATTTGACGTTTGAGCGCGACGCTGTGTTTCTGAATGTCGCGCTCCATGATATAAATGCTGCCGCGCGTCGGCGCAATCAAGCCCGCAATCATTTTCAGCGTCGTGCTTTTGCCCGCGCCGTTGTGTCCGATGATGCCGATGATTTCGCCGCGCGCGGCGTCGAAACTCAAATCGTCAACGGCGGTGAAATCATGATATTTTTTGGTCACGTGGTCGAGATGAATCATGGTGGGTGGGCTATGATAAAGGTAAGAACGGTATGAGACAAATTTGGACAATTGCCTTGCGTGAAGTGACGCGTCTCCGCCAACGATTCAGCGGGGGTGTTTCGCCCATCGCGGTGTTGATGCTGTTGGTGGGCTTGGGTGTGCTCGCGTTCGCGTTGCGCGAAACATCGCCGCTCGGGTACGGATTGTATCGCGTGGGCGTGACGGGCGACGCGGTGGAAATTCGCGACAGCCGCTTTGTTGTGATGCCGTTGGAACAAAACGCGGCAGAAAAGTTTTTGGCGGAGCGCGCGGTGGATGTGGTGGTGAATGGAGAAACTGTTTTGTCGCGCGCGGAAGAAAAATCGCAATACGCGGTGGGCGCGCTCAAACGGTATCTGTCACGCCAGCAAGTTTTGGAAATCGCGGCGGCGCAGGAAATTACGCGCGCGTTCCCTTTGCGCGTGCAGGTCAATTACATTGACGCGGTGAACGACGCGCCGCAAGAACCGTTCATTCCCTCACTGCAAACGCCGCCGACGCCGTTCGGGCAAGTGATTGTTTCGTTCTTGTTCATTATGCCGTTGACGTTCATCAGCATTTTTTTTACCAGCAGTTTCATGGATGAAAAAATCAAGCGGCGGCTCACGTTGTTATTGTCCGCGCCGCTGACGCCGTTCCAAATAATCATGGGCAAGATGCTGCCGTATGTTGCCTTTGCAACTGTCGCGACGATTGGGATTGCGCTCATGACGCGCGCGCATGTCGGATTGGCGCTCGCGATTTTTGTGCCGACATCGCTTTTTATCTTTGCGATTTATTTAATGGTGCCGTTGTTTTATCGCACGTTTCAAGACACGACCTTTATCGCCATGTTTGTGACGACGATGACGGCGGTGTATTTGGTGTTTCCCGCGATGTTCACGGATTTGTCGGAATTGGCGTTCATGTCGCCGCTGACGCTCGCCGTGAAAATGTATCGCGGCGAAGCATTCACCTGGCAGGAATATCTTTTTCCTTCCTTGCCGATGCTCTTGGTGTTTGGCGTGACGGTGTACGTCGCCTCGCGTTTGCTGCATGAAGAATTTCTCAACACGTTTTATCCATTGACGACGAAAATTGCGGACGCGTTGTATTGGGTGATAGACCGCGCGCATCCGGCGCGTTCCATTTTTATAATGAGCATCGGCGTCGTGCCGCTCGTGTATCTCGCGCAGTTGATTATTCTCGCGGTGGCGACGAACTTGCCGCTGCGTTTGCTGTTGGGCGCGGCGCTGCTCGCTTCGGCGGCACTGGAAGAATTGGTCAAGACGATGGCGATTTGTGTTTTGGTGAAACGCGGGGAGGTGGCGACGACGCGCCGCGTCATCGTTTTGGCATTTTTGTCCGCGCTCGGTTTTTTGCTCGGCGAAAAATTGTTGACGTTCGTTTCGGTGAGCATCGTCTCGCAAGCATTTCTCGCGAGCGCGTTATTTAACACCGGATTTTTGCTCGTGCCGCTGACCGCGCACTTTTTGTTCGCCGCAATCGTGGTGGTGTTGTATCAACGTTTGCGCGTGCGTTATGTGTTTGCGGTGGCGGTGGGGATTGCGCTGCACACCGCGTACAACGCGCTGGTGATTGGAGGCGCGTTGTGAAACCATTTGTTGCGCTGGTCAAACGCGAGTTGGCGAGCGTCGCGCGCGAGCGCACGATTTTGATTGCCATTGCGATTCAACTGTTCATCGCGTCGTTCTCGTCCGCGCTGCTGCTGGGCTTGTTGTCGTTGTATGACCCGGATTCGGTGACGGCGACGACGCGCGTGAACATGCGTGTTGGTGTTGTGGGAGAATTGGCTGGCGCGTTGACGCCATTGCTCCAAGCGCGCGGGTTGCATGTGGTTTCCTTTACAACACTGGAGCAAGCGCGGCAGGGCTACCAAAACAATCAAGTGGATACCGTCATCGTCGCGCCGCGCTCTGAAAATGAAATTGTCACGCTGCAACTTTTTGTGCCGCGTGCGGAAGCGCGCGCGTCGTTGATTCAACTCTTGCTGCAAGAACCGCTCAAGGAGTACGAAAACATCTTGCGCGCGGAAAACGGTTTGAACGTGCGTTATACGGATTTGAAAGGCGCGCCGCCGACGACGTTTGAATTTCTGTATTCGGTGATTTTGCCGCTGCTGTTGTTTTTTCCCGCATTCGTCGCGGGGAATCTCGTCGCGGACTCGTTATCCGAAGAATTTGAAATGAATACGCTCGACACGCTGCTCGCCGCGCCGTTGTCATTGCGCGCAATTGTCGGCGCGAAAATTTTCGCGGCGGTTGTGTTGGCAGTTTTGCAGGGCGCGTTGTGGTTGGGATTGTTGACGTTGAACCGTACCGAGCTGCATCACATTCCATTGTTGCTGGTGATGGGCGGCGCGCTCGCCGGGATGTTTGCGGTTGCGGCGGCGATTGTGGCAGTCGCGTTTAAAAATCGTGAGCAAGCGCAATTTGTGTACGCGCTGCTGCTCATTGGAGGAATGGGCGCAAGTTTTTCGCTCGGCGTTTCGCCGTTGACGACGATTGCGCGCCTGGCGATTGGCGACGCGTTCACGGGCGGAGGAAATGTCTTGTGGTACGTCGCCGCGTTGGGCGTGATGATGTTGGGACTGCAATTCGCGTTGACGCAGAGAGCAAGAACGTGACAGGATTCGGAATCCTGTCACGTTTTGAAAACGGGAGTAGATGGGAGTCGAACCCACCCAAGACGGTACCACCGCCTCGCAACGATTTTGAAGACCGCGCCGCCCACCGGGACGAAACTACCCCCAGGAGATCGTGCAATAGCAGAGTCGTACATGTATGCGTTCGTCGTCAGCGGTCAGTTTTCCGTAATGCGTTTGACCATTGACGGTTCACGATTGACGAGACGCTATGGGCTATATGCTATCTGCTATCTGCCATTTGTCAATTTCGTTTGCGATGAATTTCACTATTGAATTAAAAAACGGTTTGTGCTATAATGCCGCTTGTGCGATTAGGCACGAATAAAAAAAATTTCTTTGTAGATTTTCATTTTGCGTATTCCGTTGCAGCATTCGTGGTCATCCCATTGAATGCTGTCTGTGTCATAGAGGTGCAAGTATGGCTAATGCAGTAGCAACTACCCCAAAACCTGTTCCGGCGGCAAAACCCGCAACGACTGCCAAACCCGCGCCTACCGCCGCAGCGAAACCCGCGACCGCGCACAAGGAAGAGACAAAAAGCGCGGGTCCCAACGCCGCAGAATTGGCAATGATTCAGGCGCCCGTCACACGCCGCGAATTTTTGAATTACGCGTTTCTCGCTTCCCTCGGAATTTTCTTTGTAGCATTGGGCGGCGCGACGTTCTTTTTTGCGCTCCCGCGTTTTGGCGCGGGCGAGTTCGGCGGTATTTTTGATTTGGGACAGGCAGGCAATGTGGTCCCGCCCACCGATGTGGCGCCCGCCAACAACACTCCGGCGCGCAGTTGGATTTCCAACACAGAGGGAGGCGTCCTCGCACTCTACAACGTGTGTGTGCATTTGGGCTGTTTGTACGGCTGGCAGCCGGTGACCGCGCGCTTTGAATGCCCCTGTCACGGAAGCAAGTACAAAAAGGACGGCGAATACATTGAAGGTCCCGCACCGCGTTCCCTGGACCGTTTTGTGATTCAGTTCGTGGACCCAAAGAACAATCAAGTCGTTGCGGAGACGAACGCGGCAGGCGACCCGCTGCCCATTCCTGACCCGAATTTGAATCTCGTCGTCAATACCGGCAAAATCATTTTGGGCAAACCGCACGGATAATTTTTTTTACCACAACTCCAACATCCGACCACGGCCAATAGAGCAAGGAATGCTTTTCGCCGGAGGGAACTGTTATGGGTTTATTCAATCGTCAGGTCAAGAAAAAGACCGATACCGGAAACGGCAAGACCAATGGCAAGGGACACACCAACGGTCATGGCGCTGATGCTCATGGAACGAACGGGCATGATGAGGTTGTCGCGCAGAGCGACGGGGAGAACGGGGCAGAACTGTTTCAAGTCAAAACGACGCAAACAATGCCCGAACGCTTGTTGGACCTTGCCAAAGAAAAATCGCCGCACGCCATCAAAGAGCTGATTCCGTGGCTCGAAAAAGCGCGTGAAGGCGGCGAAGGACGCGCCGAGTTTATTGAAAAGACCAAAGAGGTTGCCTGGCAGCAAGCGGACAATACGGTGCGCGCGGTCACGGCAGGTATGGGGATTGCGGACACGCGCGCCTTTTTTCGCGGCGACCCCGCCGTCGAAAAACCGAATCCGCGCTATAAAATTCACGTCAACGCGTTTTTCGCGCACATCCGACCCAAGTACTATGAAAAGTCCTCGACCAAGTTCTCGCACACATGGGGCTTGGGCTATCTCTCGTTTTACATGTTCGTGTTGGAAACCATCACGGGCGTGATTCTGATGGTCTTTTACACGCCGTCGGACCGCCGCGCGTATGAAGACATTGTCAAAATCATGGCGGCGGTGCCGTTCGGACAACTGATGCGCGATCTGCATCGCGTTGGCGCGGAATTGATGGTACTCATTGTGGTCCTGCACATGACGCGCGTGTTTCTAACCGGGTCTTTCAAGCCGCCGCGTACGTTCACATGGTTAACCGGCGTTGTGCTGTTGATTCTCACCTTTGCGTTGTCATTCAGCGGTTACTTGCTCCCGTGGGACCAGTTGGCGTATTGGGCGGTGACGATTGGTACATCAATGGCGAAATCGGTGCCCCCAAAAGAAATCGTCGGCTATTTGTCGAACTTGATTATGCGCGGCGGCGACACGATTAACCAGAATGGTTTGCTGCGCTTTTATTTGATGCACGTTTTCGCGCTGCCCGCCATTACGTTGATCTTGATTTCCGTCCACTATTATCGTGTTGCGCGCACGCACGGCATTTCGGTCCCCGCCGGCGAAGAAGAATCCCCTGACCCCGCCGTTCGTAAGGCGGCAAAAGAGCGCATTGACTATTTGCCGGAATTGTTCACCCGCGAATTGTTGTGGGCGGCGATTGCAACGTTCCTCGTGATTGCGTACTCGGCATGGATTTTCCACGCCCCTTTGCAAGAACACAGCGACCCGCTGCACACTCCCCTACACACAACCGCCCCCTGGTATTTCTTGTGGATTCAAGGGTTGCTAAAGGACGCGTTTGTGCTGCCCGCGATTCGCGCTCTCGACTTTGGTTTGAATCAAGGTCTGCTCGCGATGGGCGTGCAAACTGCCGAAGGATATGAAAACAATCCGTTGGTGTGTCTCGTCTGCGGTTATGACAGTCCCGCGTGGCAAGGCGTCATCATTCCGACGATGATTATTCCCGCATTGTTCTTGGGCGTGCCGTACATCAACGAGTGGTGGGAAAAATTCTGGGGTACGAAACCAAGCCGCCAACTTTTCAAGAATCGCAAAGGCACGGTGGTTGTTGCGGTTATCTCGACCATTTTCATGATGGTCATTTGGTATCAAGGCACGCCGTTCTATGGCGTCACCGCGCCGCCTGCGGTAGAAGTGGGGCAGAGCTTTATTCCCGAAGAAGGTGTGCTGCCGCCTGTTCCGCTCGTCCCGGATGATTGGGGTCCGGTTCGGCGCATTGGATATCCGAATCTGCCGCTCGGCGAATACGATCTGGTCAACTATTCGCAGCCGAACACCAACTATACCGAGTTTGAACGCATTCTTTCCGCGATGCAGCAAGAAATCGAACGCCGCGACAGATTGTGGAAAGAGGGCGACACGAATCACGGCTTGCCGAATCCTCACGGCAAATTGTTCATCGAACAGTGGCAGCAAAACGGTCTCAAGCGCATCGAACTTCAATTGCGGTGGGACCCGAAAATTGTGACACCCACGGATGTGGGCGAATATGACCGCATCATCTATTTGCACAAGGACTCGATTTACAAGTAAAGGAATTTGGATGGCGCAGAAACGCATGCGCGCCATCCAAGTGTGTGATGGCACATGAGTGTTCAGTTCAAAATTCTTGTCGGAATCTTGTTCACGATTGCGACAATTGTGGTTCTCGCAATTTACGGTTTCGCCGAAGATAGTCGGATGAGGACTTATCAGGCGAATTTTGCCGGACGCAGTATTCAAGCCGGCGGCGATTACTTTGAACGGTACTGCATCGCCTGTCACGGCGAGCGCGGCGAAGGCATCGTCGGCAAGGGACCGCCGCTCAATCGCACCGACTTGCTCGATTTGAAAAACACGCCGTACTTGAAAGCAATCGCGTGGAACGGGACGACGGCGGATTTCATCAAAAATACCATCGCGGCAGGGCGTCCGCAATACTCGAAATACTACGAGAATGAAGGATATACCCAACACATGCCGACGTGGAGCCAAGATTACGGCGGACCGCTGCGCCCCGACCAGGTGGATGCGTTGACGGACTATGTTCTAAATTGGGCACCGGGTGAATACGGACCCATCGTCGCAATTGTCACACCGACGCCCGGTCCGACCGCAACGCCAATTCCGCCGGGCGAATTTCTGAAAGCGATTCCATTTCCTGTGACCGAAACAGGACCCGGGGACGCGATTCTCTCCGAAGGAAAAGCCGTGTATGACAAGAACTGCGCGGCGTGTCACGGGACGGGTTTGGCCGGTGACGGACCCGGCGCGCAAGGAACGGCAAAACCCCCGCGCAATTTTACCGATTGTACGGCGATGCGCCAGTTCCCGTTGATTACACATCATGACGCTGTGGTAAATGGGCGCGTGCAAACCGGCATGCCGGCATGGGGCAAGCGTCTTTCCAATGAAGACATCTGGAAAGTCATCATGTATGAGCGTTCACCGTGCGGCAACTTTATAGAGCCAATCAGTCCATAGATTGTTTTTTACGCCAAACGCCCCCGAATATATAATCGTTCGAGGGCGTCTCTTTTTATCGCTCCGCCGCCTTCCCCATTCGCTTCAATGCCTTTGTTCGTTTCTCGCCTCTCGCCGCGTTTCCGCACAATTTTCTGCGCGCTCTTGGGAATTATTTTCTTGAGCGCGGCAGGCGCGTTGTATCTGCTCAACACCGTTTTCACAACACCCCCCCCCGCGTATCAACCGCGCCGCGTCATTGCGAACACCGACGTAAATCCGTACGGCGCGAATTTTTTCCTCGAACGCGAAGTGGAAGCATGGAAACGCGAGCGCACCGTGCGGCTGGCGCGCGAAGCAAACCTCGGCTGGGCGCGTCAGGAATTTATTTGGGCAGAGATTGAACCCGAACCCGGCATCTTTAATTGGACCAAATACGACGAAATTGTGGATTTGCTTCGCCGCAACCATATCCAGGTGATTGCTCGGCTCGACCGTCCGCCCGCGTGGGCGCGTACCCGCGCAAGCGCGACAGGTTCTTCCGGTCCGCCGGATGATTATGCCGCGTACGGAAATTTTGTCGAAGCCTTTGCGAAACACTATCGCGACAAAATTTATTATTTCCAAATTTGGAACGAACCGAATCTCGCGCGTGAATGGAACGACGCGCCGATTGATCCGGTGTCCTATACGCGGTTGTTGAAAATCGCGTACGAACGCACCAAAGCGGTTGACCCCAACATTCAAATTCTCTCCGCACCTCTCGCCATCACCCTGGGCGAAACCTTTTCGCCCAGCTCGACGCAGTACCGTAACATGAACGACCTGCAATTCCTGGAAGAGATGTACACGGCGGGCGCGAAAAATTATTTTGATATTTTGTCGGCGAACGCGTTCGGCTTGGGCAGCGCGCCGGATGACCCGCCGAATCCCGGCAAATTAAATTTTCAACGCGTCCTGTTGGAACGCGCGGTGATGGAAAAATTCGGCGACGCGCAAAAAGCGGTGTGGATTCTCGAATACGGCTGGAATGCCGCGCCGGACACCATTTCCGACAGCCGCCTGGTGTGGGGACGCGTCACCGAGCAGCAGCAAGCCGAATACACCGTGCGCGGAATTGAAATCGCGCGGCAAGATTGGGAATGGGCAGGCGTTGTCAGCATTTGGTTTTTTCGTCAGGTGGGTGACATTCCTTCATCAAATCCGGAAGCATATTTCCGTTTGGTGGATGTGGACTTTACGCCGCGTCCGGTGTACGTTGCCGTGGGCGCGGCGGCAAAACAAGAACGCGTTGCGAGCCCGGGAGAATATCAAGAAACGAATCCCGCGCTGACGCTGCAAGGGAATTGGACGTATCCCTTTGATGTAAACGCGAGCGCCAAACAGTACGCGCAAACGCAAGATGCCGCCGCGACAGCCGCACTCGTTTTTTATGGTGAAGCGTTAGATGTGATGGCAAAACGGCACACGGGCGCGGGCAGGTTGTTTGTCACCATTGATGGACAGCCCGTCAGTGGTTTGCCGCGCGATGAAACCGGACAAACGTTTATCGAACTCGCCAGCGCGCAGACCCAATGGCGCGCGGTTGTCCCGGTTGCGCGTAATTTGCGGCGGGGTGAACACACCGTTCAACTGCGCGCGGAAGGCGAGGTCAATCTCGATGGGTTCATCGTCGCGCCGATTCAAGCCGTCGAGCCGCCGTGGATTCTGATTGGCATGTTGGGCGCGCTCGCTGTCGCGAGTTTTGCGCTCGCCTTTCGTTCGATGAAAAAATGATGCGTCGGATTTTTTTAATTCTCTCCGCTTTCGTTTTCACATGCTTTAGTCTTGGCGCGTGTGGCGGCGTTTCGGTGAATGTTCAATTCAACACCACGCCCGTCGCAACGGTACAGATTGAAATTCCAACGCTCACGTTTCCCACCGTCGCGTCCGCTTTGACGACGCGCGCGCCGCCAACACCGCGCGCAGTCACGCCGACGCGTCCCGCGCGGATAGATGGCTTGGAAACAATTGCGTACGACGATTTGCCATCGCAAGCGCACGAGACATTGGCGTTGATTGAACGCGGCGGACCGTTTCCATATCGTCAGGACGGCCAGATTTTTCAAAACCGCGAGGGCATCTTGCCCCAAAAACCGCGCGGCTATTATCACGAATATACTGTCGAGACGCCGGGCGAACGTGACCGCGGCGCGCGGCGCATCGTGACAGGCGAAGCGGGCGAACTGTATTACACCGACGACCACTACGCCTCGTTCAGGGTGATTGTTCGACCGTAGAAATGTCATTTCGAACGCAGTGAGAAATCTCGATATTGCGGCAAGAGATTTCTCGCAACAGCGGCTCAAAATGAGAGTTACGCATCCATGAGCAAATTACAACGCGCGCTTAAACAAAATCAACCTGCGGGGATTTATCGTTTTGACTCGAACGCGTCTGTGGAATTGTTACGCAGCGAGGCAGAGAACGCGGGATGGAAAATTTATTTTCTTGACGGCAAAGCAATCCGCGACAAAAAAACATTTCTCGAACACATTGCGCGCGCCATGAAATTTCCCGATTACTTTGGCAAAAATTGGGACGCGCTTCAAGACTGCCTCACCGATTTGCAGGGCATTGAACCCAAAGGATACATTCTCGTGTATCAATCACCAACGCGTTTTATCAAGTCCAGCCCCGGTCATTGGGCTGTCGCGCGCGACGTTTTCAATTCAGTGATTGAATTTTGGGGAGGGCAGGGGATTCCGTTTTACGTGTTGCTGCGTGGGACAACGGCGGCAGACATTCCGTTGCTCTCATAGAGTTCTCAAACAAAAGTCGTATGATGGATTCTACGCTTCAGCGGGTTGATGGGCAGTAACCGCATAAATGCTAGAATCCAAAACCCTACACCGAATAGGAATTTGCTCTAACTTCCAACTTCCAACTTCCAATCTCTAATCTCCAATCTGCAACAATCCAATTTCCGTTAACTCGCCCACTTCCTCCCCGCTCGACGGCTCGTACATCCGCAGCAAAATTTTGTACTTGCCCGCTTTCAGATTCGGCGGCAGTTCAATATCGAACTGGTCTTGAATCGTTTCGCCGACGCGCCACTTTGACGACGGGTATTCGTTCTCGCCCGGCACATGGTCATTCCCTTGTGCGGCTTTGTCATCGCCAAAAAAAAATTGAACGCTCGTCGTAACGTTGCGCGACAATTTTTTTAGCGGCTCGTACTGAATCGCAAGTGTGATGCGTTTGCCCGGAATCGGTTCGCCCGCGAGGAGGGAATAGCCGCGCACGCGCACCGCGTCGCCCAACACTGCCTCACTCGGAAATTTTGGCGCGCCCGGTGTAACGGGATTCACGCGCCACAATCCATTTTCAAGTTCCTCGACGCGATAGCGCAGTGTCAGCGCGGGAAGCGGTTTGATGGCAACAATCGGTCTGCCCGAACCGGCAACGCGCTGCACAAGCGATACCACATTTTCATAACGCGCGCCCGGCGCGATTTTTGGAAACACGCCAATCCAATTTTGTTTTTGCTTTTCCACCAATTGCAAAAAATACAGCGGCGTCATTTCGTCCCGGTCATTGGAAAGCAAAATCGCGTCGTCGGGCAAATCGGACGCGAAAATTTCTGCCCATCGCGTGCGCGTGTTGTACTGCGTACTCGCGTTGAGTGTGTAAAAATTGTTGAACAGATTTTGCAAGGGCAGCGCGGTAAAAAACGCGAGCAGCGCAATTGCCGTGAGTGAACTGTTGCGCGTAAAGGGATGCGCGCGCAGTTGTTGCATGACAAATCCAATTCCTGTCGAAATCGCAAACGCCGCGAAAAAATAAATCGGCGTATAGTAATCGGCAATGTCGCCGATGTGATAGACACTGTTGAACAGAACGAAAGAGATGCATCCAAACAACACAAACGCGGCAACAGCAAATTTTTTCTGCCACAGCAACGCGGCGAATCCAAACAACGCGGTCAGCACGCCAACCACATTCAATTGCGCGAGCAACTGATTTGGAAATTCGCGCAGCACGCGCCACGTTGCATCATCCATTCCCAACTCGCCGGAAAAACCCGAACCCAAAATCACCGCGAGCCAGCCGCGCGGCGAATTTTCAAATACAACTATCGGCGCGGCAGGCGAGAGGTCAATTGTCGCGTAAGGAGTCGCGCCCGCGCGCAGCGGAATATACAAATACAACAGCAGTGGAATCGCCGCGAGCGCGCCGTACGTCAACCCGCGTCTTGCCAAATTGCGCGCGTCAAAAATCTGCGCGAACAATTTATCCGCAAACAGCGCGGCGAAGGCAGGCAGTAGCAGCACGGTTGTGCGATGATGGGCGAGCGACAAACCGAACGTCAACGCAAACGCGAGCGCGTATTTTTTTTGCGCGGTGTTACGCCACAAAATTCCCCACAGCGCGAGCAGCGCGACGAACAACGAATGAAGCGCATACACTTCTGCGCGCGTCGCTTGTGACCAAAACAACGGCGTCACGGCAAGCGTCAACGCCGCAATCACGGAGGCACCGCGCGAATGGGTTGCATTCCAAAACGCGAGGAACGAAACCCCCACAGTCAACGCAGAACAAAACGCGGAAAACAGATTCAACCGAAACGCGGGGTCGCCGATTTGAACCACATGCTGCCAAATTCCACCGAGTACGAGATAGAGCGGATAACCCGTGGGATGCGCGAGCCAAAAGCCCCACGCCGCGAATTGCAGTTCGCCCGAATCGCCGGGTAGCACGGTCGGCGCGAGCGTGCGCCAGTACAACAAAAACGCGCCGACGCTGACGGCAGCCGCCAGCGTCGGTACATTCGTGAGCCAATACTGAATCTTGTTTATCCGCATTCCAAATCAACATGCAGCATGGATTTTACGCTTCACCGGGTTCACGGCTCAAATGCTCATCTTGTCAGAGACCGCATAAATGCTCGAATCCAATAAATCTTGCATATCTTGGTTTGTTTCGCGCACTCTTGATATACATTACGCGCTAATTATCTACAAAAACAACAAATGCTCGTTCTGTGACGCGCGCCCTTACTCGCTCTTGCGCGCTATTATTCTATCCTCAGCCATTCCAGCGCAATGCTCAAAAGGCGGGTGTCCAGATTTCTTCCCACGCTCACCGCGCTTGCGCCTTGCCCGGCTTGTTCCAATCCGCCCGCTTTGCCTTTGACCGCGATGAAGGCGTGTGTCATGCCTTCTTGACCGCGCACGTTCGTTTCGAGACCCAATGCTTGGATGGACGCGGCGGCGGACTCGCCCAACTGCGCGGACGCATCTTGCTGAATCGCGCCCGCGACAATTCTGCCTTCAGGAATTTTTTCCAGAAATTCACGCAGCGCGCGCGATTCCAAAATGGTTTGTCCGCCCGTATCAAAATTTTTTACGTCCAACACCGCGCCCGAATTCTGGTCAATCACCGCCAGGTTATAGCCGCGCTGTAACGGCGATACCTCTTTGTCGTTCACTTTAATCGAACCAAATTCCGGCGTGCTCGTCACAGCAATATCCACCGGACTCGTCACACCCGTCGCGCCGATTTCAAAATCCGCGGGCAGCACATCGCGCGGACGCGCGACATAGCCGAAATCGAAAACGAGTTCGTTCAAGCCGTACTGCCCCGCGTCGCGCGGCAACGTAATTTTGTATTCGTTCCATCCTTCGTTCATCGCAACCCGCGGCAATGTTTTGCCATTCAACGCGAGGATGAACGATTGCGCGGGCGCGTTCGGATAGGTGAAGGGCAGCGCGCGCAGCGTGAGCGTGTAATCGCGCGCGTCGCGCAGTGGCACGTACAACGTCGCGCGCTGCTGTGTTGCCCACATCGCGTCCGCGCCGCCGATATTTTCCGTCGGCAGCCAACCGAATCCTTGAATCAATCGCGCGCGTTCATTTTTCATTTCGAACGTGTACGGAATTTGCAAGGGCGTTTGATTCACGCGATACGCGAGCAGTCCGTTCGCCTCCGAAATTTTTTCGCCGAGGGGCAACACTTGTTGCAGATATTCGAGCACGCGGTCACGATTGTCTTGGTACGGCGGACGCCCTGCAATCGCGGGATTCACCACAACGTAACGAATATCCAAAACGTTCACAACATCCCTCGCGAGATTCTTGTCGCGCGCGATTGTCGCCTCATCAATTGGTTTGTAGTCTTCCAGCGCGAGAATTGTGGAAATGACCGGCGCATTTTGAAAATATTCAAACAAGTACGGCGCGTTGCGTTGGATCTGTCCCGACAACAAATATTTTTGATGCGCGGCTTGATAGTACTGTGTGCGCGTATCCTCTGCGCCGATTTGCCCAAAGGAATTTCGCATCCCAAGCGGAATCGAAAGCACCGTAAATTTTCCTGCGTCATTGCGAATCTGCGAATACACGTCAGGAATGCGCGCGTCGGTGAGAGGCAGTGGGAGCGCGAGATGCTCAAAGACCAGTAGGACAGTAATCAGTGAACAGAGGACGGTTCCCAACAGCGTCCCGCTTTTCGTTTCTCGCTTTTCGATTTTCGACAAAATCCACCACACCGCGTATGCCACGAGAACCGCGAGCGCGATGACGACGAGAATGCTGTACCGATTCGGCACGCGATTTTCGCGGATGATGGGGATGTAATGCAAAATCAAAAATGGCATCGGGAAATTGACTTGCAAGCCGTCGAGGTCAAAGACGGATTTGCCGCCGATGTGCAAAAGCGGACCGAGCGCGAGAATCGCAAAACCGAGCGCGATGCCGAGCCACATCCGATTGCGGCGCGCGAAAACGACAAAGCCGAGCAGCGCAAACACCAGCGTCGCATAACCGACGAAAAATGTATTTACATCGCTAAAGCGCGAAATTTGTTGGCGCACCGCGTCAAGTTCTTGCGTCCAATACCGATTGAGCGGATGCAAACTCGTCGGCGCTAAAAACCCGTAGAGGTCAACGAGCAAGTTTTCCGAATGTCCAAAACCGGGCAACGAATAGCCGCTCGTAAAAATTTCAAACGCGGTTGGAATGAGCAGCGGCGCGAAAAAGAGCGCGGTGGCAATTGCGACAAGCGCGAGCCGCGCAAATGTCGCGGGCTTGAACACGAGTTTCCATTCAAAGACAAGAATCGCGAGCGTCAACAGCACGAGCAGCACGCCGTCCGTCGTTTCCGTGTAGAGCGCGATTGCGGCGAACAGTCCGGCGAGCAGCGCGTTTTTCCATTTCGCTTCAAGCAATGTTTTGAATAGAAACAAAAGATAAAAGGGAATCCATTCGCTCGCAACAATGTTGTAATGTCCGAGTGAGAGATAGACATAGCGATTCGACGCGAACGCAAACACGACGCCCGCGACGAACGCTGCATAGGCGTGCAAATTTCTGTTGTACGCAATCTCGCCCAACCGCGCATTATATTTTTCGTTCCAGATTTTCAGCGACACGCGCAGCAGATACAGCACAAACAAATACATGCCGAACGCCGAAATCACAAACGAAAACAGCACAGTGAAATTGGACGCGGGGATGATTCCGAACGCGAAATGAATCGGGATGGCGAGCAAGACATGCAGCAGCGTGTACGCATACAACACCAGCGACGCGCCGAGCGGATAAAACAAATAGTCGGTTTGAAACGGACTCGCGCCTAAATCAAACAACGAATATTTGAACCACCAGTGATTCCACACGTAACCATATTCGTCGAGCGACCACGTTGTGGTGCCGGGGACATGCGTGTTGAATTGCGTCGCAAGCGGGTACGTAACGATGAGCGTGAGGATGAAATACAAGAGTAAAACAATGAGATGTTGGCGTGGAGAGTATTTTTGATTCATTTCTGTTGAACCGTATAATCGTCGGCTATGAAAGTTCGGAATATTGATTTGCGCGTGTGGCTGCCGCGCCTCGCGCTCGTCGGCGCGTTGGCGTCGGGATATTACTTGCTGGTTCGAATCGGCTGGCTGCCAGTCAATCCGTTCGAGTGGCTTTATACGATTGGCGAAACCGCGCGGACGGAATTGCCAAAGTATGGCGCGCTCGCACCCATCGTCTATATCTTGCTCTACGCGGCGCAAATTGTCATTGCGCCGATTCCCGGCGCCGCGTTGGCGTACGCTGCAGGTTTTGTGTTTGGACCGATTGCCGCGCTGTATTCCATCACCGGAATTTTAATCGGGTCCGCGTTTGGATTTTTGCTTGCGCGTCGTTTTGGGATGCCGTTAATTGAAAAGCTCGCGCCCGCAAGTTGGCTCGAACGTTGGCGCAATTTGGCGGCGGTCAATTCGTCGTTCACATGGTTCTTGCTCATGCTCGCGCCGACGGCGGACATTTTTTATTTTATCGCGGGACTCACCACATTGACGTTTCGCCGCTTTATGCTGATTGTGCTGCTCGGGCGATTGCCCGGGATTCTGCTCTCGACGTATCTCGGCGCGAATTTCGAAGCGTTTGGACTACAGTGGGTCTTTATCCTAATCGGCGGAATGCTCATCATTGCGCTGGCGGGAAATTGGCTGCGCCAGCGTATCGAAAAACGCGCGCTGCATGATGTCGAAATTGCGGAGCATGAAAAACCTACTTCATTGCCCGACATTCAATCTCGTTAGACGAAATGTTTTCGCGCTTGCCTCATCGCGTTTGCCGGTGGCAGAATCGCGCGTGAACCATTTCACTTCTGCTGTGTACGCGCCGCGCGGCGCGTCACTTTCCAAAATCACATCGTACACATCGCGATAGTATTTCCCCTCGCGCCAAAAATACGTCGGAAAATATTCACTGACAGGATGCTGTGACCAATCGCCGCGTGTTTTTTCATGCGCGTCACGCACCTGTACTTGAATCACGTATTCGATGGGCGTCGCCTGTTTCACAAAATAATAGAGCGCCAAACGCGCCACGTCGCCCGATTGTATCCAATCATAGCCGACCACGCGCACCGCATCGTTCAATTCCACATTCAGTTCATGCTGTGGCGCAGGTTTTTGCGCGAGCGGGAGCGCGAGCGCTTGAATCGTGCGCGGCTCGTCGCTGCGTTTGTCTTCGGGTGAAAAGAGCGCGTAATAAAACGGACGCTCCATTTTTTGCGCCGCCTCGTAAATTTGTGCGAACTGTGGACGCACGGGCGATTCGTGAATCGTCAACACATCCGGGCGAATGTTTTCGACGTACTGAAAATAACGAATCGGCGTTGCCACTTCCCACGGCGCGATGAGGACCGCGTTCGGCGCGAGATTGTCATTCAACACGCTGCGCGCATATTCATCGTATTTTGTATTCCCACTCGCATCCATTTTTTCAAAATTGAAAAACAGCGCGGTGAGTGGAAAAAACGCGAAAAAGAAAATGGCGGCGTAATACAAACCGCGCATCAACATTTCCTTTCGCTCTGCCGCGCGCCGATTCAATTTTTCCAGAATCCATCCGACGCCCACGGCGAAAAACAAAACCATCACCAAATATGCGCCGCTGAAATAAAACCGCGTGGATTCCGCGCGCAATACGATGGACACGGCGCCGACACAAAACGCCGCGACCAGCAGCACGAGTGTCAACGCGCGTTCGCGCCGAAACAGAACAACCACGCCCAATAACGCGAGCGCGATGCCGAACGGGTCAATTTGCTCGCGCAATAAATTCCACGTGTTCTCGAAACGCGCGAGCGTTTGATTTTCCCCCTCTGCGTTTTCAAAACCCAGCTTGTTGCGATTGTCGAGGGCAGTAACGAGATTAAAAAATCCCGCAGGCGTGTGACTGTAATACGCGGTAACTTTGCCATTCACAATCGCTTCCGCGCGCGGATACAATTCCCAATTTTCGGGCGATTGTTCGGCGAGCAGCTGCGACGCGCGGAGGGGAATATACAAGTAAAGCGAGAGTGCGACAAGGGCAATGAGAGAAATGAGGGAAAAAACGCGCAGATTCAAAACATGGCGTCTGCGCCACACGATTACCAACAGCGCGGGGAGAATGAAAAACGCGATGCGATGATTCGTCAACGCGAGCGCAAAACAGAGCGTCATCCAATACAAATCGCGCGTGTTTCCATTGTCGAAAAAACGAACGGCAAAAAACAACGTCAGCGCGATGAGCAAGGTATTCAGCGCGTACACTTCCGCAATCGTTGCCGAAGCCCACAGCGTTGGCATAAACGCGAAAAACAGAGCGGCTAAAACTGCCGCCACGCGCGATTTGGAAACGCGTTGGGCAAGCACATAGACAATGGGAATTGCGCACGCCGCGCAAATTGCCGAAAACAAATTCACGCGCCACGCGGGATTTCCGAAAGGAAGAAACGTTACAAGTTTCGCGAGGAGAATGTAAAGCGGATAGCCCGTCGAATGGGGAACGCCGAGAATGTTTGCCATGTATTGCCACTCGCCGCTGTCGCCGTCGAGGACGCCCGGCGTAAGCGTTCGCACATAGACGACAAACGCCGCAAGGGCGAGGACAATACTAATGTAAAAATCAAAACGCCGCGCAATGGTATTTTGTTTTTGCTGCACAGACACGGCACGCATTATACAACGCATCTGAAAACTCAATGGCGCGTTCGATTCAATTTTTTGCCAAGTATGTGAACGCGGCGCAGTGACTAGAAACCTCGCAGGTCTCGCGATGTCTTTTATGGCAAGCTTGGATGTCTTAAGAAATGTACCCCAAATCCTTCAAGCGTTCGAGCACCTGGGCTTCGTCCTCTTCCGAATACGCTTCCCCGCGTTCGCGTTC
>CALMZO010000320.1 GCA_937870825.1 uncultured Chloroflexota bacterium
CCGAGGTCGGGACCGTTCGGATACGTCATGCCGTACTCTTGAATAAATTTTTTCGCGTCGGCGTCCGTATCCACATAATCTACGCCAAGAATCACAACCCCGCGTTCGCGATAATCCTTCCATGCGCGTTCAAGAATTGGCGCTTCGGTGCGACACGGAATACACCAAGAAGCCCAAAAATTGATAACGACGGGTTTGCCGCGCAGTTCGGACAACGTAATGCTTTGTCCATCGAACGTCCGGAGTGTGAAATCGGGCGCGATGCCGGACGCGAGCGGCGGCGCGCTTTTCGTTCGTACTGCCCACGCCAATAATGCGAGAACAGCAATGAGAACGACAAAAAGGATCACAAATATTTTCCATGGCGCGCGCCTTGTTGCTGCCTGAGGAAGCGAAAGGGTCTCTGACATTGTTTGCTCCGTACAATGCTTACTTGTTCAGATTCACGCCGAGCCATTCGGAAAATGTGCGTTCCAAATCAAAGAGCGCCGTGGGTGTGAGTCGAAAGAAAAACGCGTTGAGCAGTTGGAACTTGTCGAGCAACAGCAGCAGCCCCATTCCAATCAGTAAAACGCCGCCCGCGATTTCCAGATAATGCAGATAGCGATTCGCGCCGCGCAGCTTGCGCTGAATCGTTTCGAGTCCAAACGCGGCAAGCAGAAACGGGACGCCGAGTCCTGCGGAATAAAATAGCAAAAGCGTCGTGCCTTGCAGCGCGGTCGTCGTTTGCATCGCCAGCGCGAGAATGAATGACAACATGGGACCGACGCACGGCGTCCACCCCGCGCCGAACGCGAGTCCCGTCACAAACGAACGCGGCAAACCCAAGCCGTCTGTGTTGACTTGGACGCGCGCTTCGCGGTACAAGAGTGGAATCCGAATCAAGCCCGTAAGATGAACTCCGAACACGATCAAGATCACGCCGCTGATGCGCGCCATCCAAAACTTGTCCACGAACTGCGTCACGGCAAAGAACGCGCTCCAGATCAAAACAAAGATCATCGTAAAGCCCAAGACGAACGCGAGCGCATGCATGAGTGCGGCGCGGCGTTCGACAACCAGCCCTTGCGATGTGACCGCCGCGCCGCTCAAGTAACCGATATATCCTGGCATCAGCGGCAGCACGCACGGCGAGAAACACGAAAGCAAGCCCGCACTAAACGCGAGCAACACTAAACCGATGTTCATTCTTCGCTCCGCTTTCTCATCAAGGATGAATCGTCCAAGCATTGTTGGAGCCACTCGAGGTGCAGAGCGCGTGCTTGCGCACTTTCACCTGCCCATGTGCCGAATTGCCAGAAGAGCGGGTCCTCGACCGTGAGAAACAACAGCGGGAGTTTGGTCAGCGGCAAGAGCGCGGCAAATGCAAGTATGACAAACAGCACATCGTTACTCCATGACAATTCGAACCATGGCACTCGCACCGCCGCGCCCAAGACGATAACGCCAACAATGGCCGCACTCGGGGCAAGATTGATGGCAGCGCGTTTCAATTGCGAGCGGAACTTGTAATTGTTCATTTTCTTGTGATTTCTTACGGATGATAAGATTTACAATCAAAAAAATTCAAGCGCGAGAGACGGAAATCGAGTGAATGTCCAAGCTCGCAATATGATGACAATCAGCGTGTAATGCTTCGCCGAGCGCCATCGGCGCCATCGGATGCAAAACCGCAAGCACGAGCAAAATCACTGCGACAACGCTAATGAGCACGCGTACCCAAGAGATGCGCCAATTGAATTTCCGCTGCGGCTGTGCCAAGTGCTGTACGCGTTCACCGAATGACGAATACGCGCCAACGCCGAGTGCGTCCCATGTTGGCGAACGAAACACCTTTAATAGTGCGCTTGCCAATGACTCGCGTGTCGCGCCATGGGCGAGCGCGTGTTGGTCTGCGGCGATTTCTTGCAGGAGCAAATAGTTTTCAACTAAATCGTGCAAGACAGGAAAAAAGATAACTGCATCGCGCAGCGTGCGGACGATGAGAATCTTGAAGGGGTCATTCTGTGTCAGATGATATTTTTCATGCGCGAGGACGCTTGATAATTCTTGCTCGTCCATGGCTTCCGTCAACCCTGTCGTCACCAACACGCGCGGCTTGAGCCACCCATAGCACAGAGCAAAGGGCTGCGGTGCGGCGACGAGGTCCACAGACGAGGTGAGCGCGAGTTGGTTCACCACCTGCAATAGGTTTCCCGAAAGATCACGCTTGTGCATCAACAACTTTTGCACATGCTGTCGGGTCAAGCGCGCATGCCACCACAGACGCACCAGAAAAGCAAGTACCGAAAGGATAAGCACAACCAATGCCAAAAACATCAAACGATAGGCAATGTGAACCGATAGCGCTTGCCACGCCAATAGACAAAACTCGATAATATGCGGCGCGAGAGTCTCTGCAAACATTGCCACGACGACGCCAAGCAATACCACCATACCACCGCCAATTCCGCACAACGCAGCTAAAATCCAAGTCGCAGTGCGTTGCGCTGGAGACATGCGCGGCGCAGGAGACATGCGCGGCGCAGGAGACATGCACGGCGCAGATGGCAAGGGATTCGGGTACGCAGATAATCGTTTAGAAGCCATGTGCTACTTTTGTCTACTGCGTTCTTTTGCCATTTTTTGCAGCGTCGCCAGCGCGTCGGGATCCTGTTCGCCCAACACATCAACGAATTGCGCCATTGCCATTTCGCCGAAATCACTCACCAATCCCGCGACGATTTGATGCGACGCCTGTTCCAAAAATTCCGCGCGATTGACGTTTGCTGTATATACGAACGCGCGCGAGACTTTTTTGCGTTCAAGAAACCCTTTTTCGAAGAGCCGATTCATCACGGTCATGACCGTTTTGTAATTGGCCCCTTTGCCCATCTTGTCGCAGACGTCTTGGACGCTAACCGTTTCTTTTTTCCAAACGATTTCCATGATGCGCGCTTCCAGCGTGCCGAGAAAACGTGCCATGCCTTTGCGATTCAATTTGAACTGGGGGATTGTGAATTTGTGTGGCATACTATGCTCCATGAAACTCTTACGCATTATAGGAATTGAGTGGCAACTTGTCAAACCTTTTTTCTCTATCACGGGAACAAACTCTTGCCCAATGGCGTCCTGCCAGTACACCATTTTTGCACGGTGGAGGTAAGAGCATTTTCAAAACAGCCGGAGTATCCTCAACGTGTCTCAAAAATGCAAGTGGCACGACGATTTCTGATAAAGCAAACTGTAGAACAAGCTCATCCTTCTGATTCGGCAGCAAATCCAAAGGAGGAATATCTTACACACCATAGGAATTCCACGTCATACCCCCTTCATTCTCTCGTTGTACAGCGTACAACGCGCGTCGGAGGAACGCGCGCAATTCTATGTAGGGAGGTACGATCATGGCTCACCAGCAAGGTCATGCGATGGACGTCGAGACGGAACAGTGTATTGAAAACTGTCTCTAATGTCATCGCATTTGTGAAGAAACGGCAACGTACTGTACGCAAATGGGCGGCAAACACGCCGAACCGATGCATCTGCGCTTACTGCGCGATTGCGCGCAAATTTGTATTACGAGCGCAGATTTTATGCTCCGCCGTTCCGAGTTTCACCCGCGCGTGTGCGGGGTGTGCGCGGAAGTTTGCGAGCGCTGCGCGGAATCGTGCCGCGAGATGGCAGGGATGCAAATGGCAATAAAGCACGTCCGAAAGAAAAAAATCGCGCCCAACAACGATTGTTGTTGGGCGCAACTATTCTTGTCGTTGAAAGCAAATCATTCCTTTGATTTAATCGTGCAATCCCACTGCGAGCAGTGTGCGTACAAACAAGGATAACCCAAACAATATGACAACGATTGCTGCCAGCAGCGTCGCGCGATCTGCCAGCCGCTCAAAACGCGGATTGTCCACAATGACGCGCTGCGCGCGTAAAAACAACGCGCCCACTGCAATCAACACGCCCGCAATCCCCACACTGTACGCGACGACCAAGCCCACGCCCAACGCAATTTGACTCACACTCAATGCGACAAGAATTATCGCCAACGCATCAATCGTCGGCACAATTCCGTGCATCAGTCCCATCACGAACAAACCACTCAGCGTTACCGTATCGGGCGCGGGATGGTCGTGGTCGTGCGAATGGTCGTGGTCGTGGGTGTGTGGATGCGGATGCTCGTGTGGATGAGAATGAGTGTGATCCTCGTGGGTGTGTCCGCCGCGCGTGTTTTTCCACAAAAGATAAAGCCCTAACGCCATCGTCAACAATCCCGAAGGAATCCCAACCCACTGAAGATATTGCGTACTCACAAGTTGTCCAACGGTCGAAACCGCGAGAATTCCAATCACCAATGCGCTTGCAGTGTGCGAAAGCGCTGTTGTTGCGCCCAACAGAACGGCATCGCGCAAACGCGCGTGTGAGCCGACAAGATATGTTCCAGTCAGCGTCTTGTTGTGTCCAGGCGTCAACGCATGCAGCGCGCCGATGAGAAACGCTGCGCCCAATGCGATGATTGCGAGTAGGGGATTCGTAGCGGAGGATTGCAATGTCCGTTGAATAAAGTTAATGCCTGCCTCACTCAAGGGGGTGCGATTCGGCGCGGAGGGGTCGAGAGAAATTTGTCCGAAAAGTAGAACATACAAGATGCCGAGCGCAATGATGCCACCTAGCGCGAGGTACATCCAACTGAATAATGAACGTTGGGATTTTTGCATTGCGGGACGTACTGCCATTGCCTTTACTCCTCTTTATTTCTTACTACGAGTAAGACGGGCAGCCACATTGCATCTATCGAGCGATAGGGGGTTTGGCTCGTGCAATAAAGAATGCCGCCAGTAGAGATACCACAGCAATCACAATAAGCACAGACGCGGTAATGAGAATCGAAGTTGAATTTGAGCTGGATTCGTTGCTTGCTGTCACTTTCGAATTTGGATTGTGAGTTACAGTCAACGATGCCTCACGATCATTCAATGGATTCGCCAACAAGTTTTCGGGATATTTCCGTAACTCGTCACTGGTTTCGGTTGCGCGGACATTGGAATGCGTAATCGCCACGTCGCCCACGGGTTTTGCAACAATCTCACGCCAGCCCAGCCGCTCTCGATAATTGTCATCGCGATACTGAATCACAACAGGAGCACTGTTCAAGTCAAGCGTGGTCGTGTAACGCGCGCGGACTTGCATGATTTCCAAGCCGCCTTGCCCCGACAAAAATTCCAGTTGCGGCGAGTTGGGGACGAGCGAGAGCTCGGCGTGCTTACCTCCGATGGTAAGCATCAGGTTCGCGCTGGTTTCGTTCAACAGGGCGGCGAGATACTGCGTGCGTTCGTCCTCCGTCAAATTCCCGTCGCTGTTCACATCGAGCGTTTGCTTGGCTTGAAACGTCGGAATTTCGGCAAAGTCATAAACAATATAAAGTTTGATTTGTGTCGGTGCGATTTCAAGACGCGCGTAGTGGTTGATGGTGAAATTGCCGAGGGGATGGGCAGCGACGTTCGTCGCGCGCGCAGCGAAGAGCAGGAGCGCCACTGCGAACGCGCCAAGCCAGACAACTCGCTTTGCCCTTAAGCCGCGTAAGAGTTGATTCGATAAAAAAAGAATGTGCATGTCTAAACAAAACGCAACAACGTGATTTCTTACACATTATAAGAAAAGATTGAGGGGTGTCAAAGGAGTCCAGCACGGGGTTTGTACATGGTACAAAATGCTCCTTAAACAAGACAGCAAGTTATTGTCATCCCAAGCCCGCGTCGCGCGCTTTGATGATGGCTTGCGCGCGATCCGCGACCTGAAGCTTTGAAAAAATGTTAGAGATGTGATTGCGTACTGTTTTCGGCGCGAGGAAAAGTTTGTCGCTGATTTCGGCGTTGTTGTACCCTTGCGCGATGAATTGCAAAATTTCGCGTTCACGCTCAGTCAGTTCCGGGAAAATTTGCGGGGGTTTCGTGCCAGAGAAAAAATTCATCAAGCGCTTGGCAATCTCGGGTCCGAACAGCGCTTCTCCGTTCGCCGCGGCACGAATGGCGCGCACCATTTCCTCTTGGTCCGCGCCTTTCAAAATGTAACCACGCGCGCCAGCGCGCATCGCTGCAAACACCGAATCATCATCTTGGAACATCGTGACCACGATAATGCCAATGTGGGGACTGGTCTGAACAATGCGTCGCGTCGCTTCGATGCCGTTGACCCCCGGCATCTGGATGTCCATCAACACGACATCGGGTTGCAGGGCTTGTGCTTGTTGAATGACTTGTTCGCCCGTCGCTGCCTCGCCAACGACTTGAAATTCGGGAATAGATTGCAAGAGCGCGCGCACGCCATCACGAAAAAGAGTGTGGTCGTCGGCGATGAGAAGGCGGATGGAATCCATTTTAGATTTCAGATTTCCGATTTGCGATTTGATTCATCCTTCATCCTTCATCCTTCATCCCTTCATCCCTTGCCAACGGCAACCTCGCCAGCACGCGCGTTCCGCCTTCGGGAACATTTTCAATCACGCACGTTCCCCCCAATTCTGTTGCGCGTTCGCGCATCGAAGTCAAACCGACACCTGCATGATAAGGTTCGGGCAAACCCGCGCCATCATCTTGAATTTCCAATTGCAGCGCGCCATTTACAACGAGCGATACGCGACAATGGCGTGCGTGCGCGTGACGTTGCACATTCGCAAGCGCTTCGGTGACAATGCGATAGGTGGCAACTTCAACCGCGGCGGACAATGGCGGCAAGGGTTCGCGCACCTGCATCGAAATTTCCAACTCCTCCGAACGCGCGCGCGTAGCATATTCATGCAGCGCGCCAACGAGTCCTAGTTCGTCCAATGCGGGCGGACGCAAATCGTACACCAAGCGCCGAATGTCCGCGATGGCGCCTTGTGTTTGGTTCTTTAATTCTTTCAGCAGTTGGGCGCTTTGCTCTGCAGTGGGTGGAAGCAGATTGCGCGTGGCATCTAGCTTGAGCGTGATACTTGCAAGCGCAGGTCCCAAACCATCATGCAGATCGCGTCGAATGCGCCGTCGTTCCTCTTCGCGCGCAGTGACGAGCCGTTCGCGCGAAGTCTGCAATTCCACTGTGACGCGCGCGGCGTGTCCAGCAACGGCTGCTTGTTCCGCAATTGTTTGCAACAGGTTTCGGTCCGCGCTGGATAGAGTGTCTTCCCCTTCGCGGAGCGCAACCATCAATTCCCCAATGGTTTCGTGCTGATAGAGCAGTGGGAAATGCTCAAGCAGGGCGGGACGAGACGTACTCGACAGATTCCCATAGGAGGCAGTCGCACCTACTTCATAGTTCATCTCTCTGCCTTCCTCCTTTAGAACAATTGCCACGTATGGGAGCCTTAATGTAGTCGCAATCGTTTCAACAATGGTTGGCAGAACGTCATTCGACGCGAGGGTTGCTTCCAGACGCTGTCCCAAATGAGCGAGAACGCGGTACGGCTCATCACGTTCGCCGTACATCAAACGATTCACAACACTTTGGATGCGTTCGCGCAATGGTTGAAACAACAACGCGATTACGCCCGTCGCCAAGAGGGAGAAGAATAAATCCGCGCGCGTGTGGACATTTTCAGTGGTGTGAAGCAAGGAACCCAAATAGCCGACGACAAAAATATAGACGCTCGCCACAAAAACGGTTAGCGCGCCGTACACCAACGCGCGATTGATGAGCCGGTCAATTTCAAAAAGACGATAGCGCAAGATGGCAACACCAAGCCCAATCGGAATGGGAAGCAACAAAAATCCTAGCTCGCGCCGATCCAAAATGGGCGCGCCCAAAATATTTTTCGGCAACATATTCAAAGTGACAATCAAAAGGAGCGACAGAACAAATCCCGAAACTGCCCAACGCGCTTGCAAGCGCGCAATCGGATCGCGGCGCGCATGGCGATAACTCAACCAGAGTGCGATGACGCATGCGATCCCATACCCCAACGCGATGCGGTCACTCACCGTGACCCAATCACCTTGCCAAAGAATGCGATTTGGTTCGAGATAGAATGTACTCCCCAGATAAAAAATAAAAATGGGCAAAGGCAAGAGATACACCACAGGAACGATCCATCTTGCGCGCGTGAGCCACGGTTGAGGTTTTGGAAAAATGAGAATGAACCAGAGCAGTGTGCTCCACATGCAATGATAAATCACGATGATGAGACTGCGCGGAATCACATAAGCCAGCCCTTCGATAAATTCTTGTATGGAAAGGGATAGCCACTGGATGACGACGAGCGTCCATAGACATGTTGTCGTCAAAAATAAAAGCTGCGCGGCACGTTCGTGCGGACGCCGCGCATACACATACGCGCCAATTCCGAACATCAGCAGCGCGGGCAAGATATTGCCCCAATATTCTGCGAACCACGCGCCGATAGGAAAATCACCAAGCATGACATCAATGCCTACGTGGTTCTCTCCGCGTCGGACAACATATTCAATGGTGTCTCCGCCTCGCCACAGGGGGCGCGCCTCACTTGAATCTCCCATGCGGTTTGCCCATTCCAGCATCGAATGTCCCGCCACGGCGACTACGATGTCATTGCGGCGAAAGGGCGAATTCGTTTCATACGGTACGACGACAAGCCCATCGGGTTGATAAATCGAATTAAGGTCACCGAATTCAACTCGCACACCGTCAGATGGCGCGCTGACGCGCTGAGCAACGAAAAGTGTCATAACGCTCAATAGCATCAATGCGATAAGGAACGTGATTCGAGGCGCGGTGCGAGAAAATCTCATCGCATGAATTATAAACCCGACTGACCAAGTGTGAGCGTCTCTGTTTCATATTTGCCGCGCTTGTTTAGATTCACTATGACGGTTTTGGCAAGACATTGCCTTGGGATTGGCTTTGAAGTACGCGTCCAAGCCACAGCGCCCAGATCGGATACAGGATGAAACTTGAGAGACTCAAAGCCGCATATCCGATGAGGAAAAAGCTGTTACTTTGCAACGCTGCTGAGGATTCCACATTCGCCGCGCCGGAAACCCAAAACACAATCGCGAAGAACACATACGCTGCACCGATGATGATGCCCAGCCACGCAAGACGCGCGGGCAGCGTGTTCTCACGCGAAAAATTATTCGCAATTACGAGCCATACGCCTATCGCGGCAAACGCCAACGCAGTCTGCATGCCCGACTGCGGTTCTGTCATTACTCGCAAAAGAATGAGAACACTAAAGCCAATTAATACACTCATGCCAGCAATGCCAATGACTGTTGCAACGCGGCTGGCACTCGCGGCGCGCGGATGAACGTGTTGATCCAATGAGAGCGCGAGGGGAATCATAAACAGTGCGCTCAATGCTTGAAAGAGTCCGATCAGATCGCCCGTGAGTGTTTGCTGACTGATATTCCCGCTTCGCATGGTCTGGGGCAAATCGAATACGAGGAACGCGATATAAGCGGCGAACGAGAGCAGCGCCGCGATTCCACTCAAATACGCTGCCCAGCTCGCGTTACGGATAAGCTGATTTTTCATTTCGCAATTCGTCCTCTCACTTTTTCGCCACAATCGGCGAGAGCGCGTGCAGATATTCGTACAACGCTTCGAGTTCCACATCATCCAACAAGCCGACTTGTTTCCACGGCATCGGCGGACTGATTCTGTGTCCGGTTACATCCACACCCGTTCGCATCGCTTGAAAGAAATTATCTTTGGACCATTTCGGCACGATGACCGTGAGGTTTGACGCGCCGGGTGGCGCGGGCGGCAGTGCATCGCCTGACAGCGTGGGACCATGACAACCGCGACAGTCCAAAAAACGGACAACGTATTCGCCATATTCTTTCGTCGCGGCTTTCGGTGGTGCGGTGACCGGCTGCAACGGATCGGGGACGTTGATTCCCAACAAGCCGACACCTCCCAAAAGTGTGAGTAAGGGCGAATAGGAAATTGGCGGTGTCTGCTTTTCGACAGGTGGTGATTGGCGCAAATACGCGATGACGGCTTGCGCGTCCGCATCGCTCATGTATCGCGCCGTCACGCCCGCCATGAACGACGCACGCCCGTTCGGTTCGACGCCCGTTCGCAAAATGCGATAGAGTTCATTGTCAGAAAATTCTTTGATTTTCCCCGCAGGGGTAATGTTCGGGGCGAACAAATCGCCGAGCGGCAAACCGGAATCATCGCTCAAATTATTCCCGCCCGTTAAAGGCAATTGTCCATTTTGCGAATGACATCCTGCGCACAACACTGTGGCGAGATGTTCACCGCGCGCGATTTGTTCGGGCGTTCCCGCGATGGTGACATTGACAGACGCGACAGGATAAGGGCGCGTGAGGTCGTACAAACCTTTCGCCATTGCGAATGTGAGCAACGCGAATACAAGTGTGAACAATCCCGCAAGAATGACGCCGGGGAATTTGATGTACCAACGCTTCGATTTCCACGCGCGCGTGACGAGCCACGCGAATAACGCAGCGAGCGCGAGGAGAATGAGAATTGTGACGATGCTGGAAACCATAGCGAACTCCTTTCACTTGAAACTGAAACGCGCCAGTAACGCGTTGCTCTCCACCAAAACAATTGCCGACGTAGCGATGATGGCAATCAGCAACACAATGCCCTTGCCAACCGCTGGTGTGTTTCCCAACAGCGGAATGTTGTGTCCGGGACCAATTGCGAAAACAAGACTTGCTAATGCCATTGCAAGCGCGGCTTGGCGCGTGCGCACGAGTAGCCATCCCATCAACGCGCCGACGATTGTTGCCGTGAGTAACAATTCAAGCACAACGCGCGCAATCACAACACCCGTGCTGCTGCCGTCAACGATTGCTCCTGTGCTGATGTCAAGCGGTGGCGGACGAAGCTGCGCGAGCAAAATCGCGGGCGACAAAGTTAGCGCGACGATTGCAAAGACAGCAAGCGATGTCCAAGGACGCGGCGGCAATGCAGTTTGAATTTCGCTGTACGCCCAACCCACTGCCAGTCCACCGAGCGCGGCGATGAACAATCCCGGCGGCAGGATGAACCAGATGGGTCGAATCCAAAAATGATGAATCGTCAGAAAGACGAGCAAGCCCGTCACGCCCGCTAGTACTCCAGCGATTAACGCGCTGTTCATGCGTTTGCCTTTCATTAATTCTATTTTTCCAAAATCATTTTGAGGCGAGGAAGGTCATCCTCAATCACTGGTTTCATATTGCCTTACTCTCCTTGCAGCGCCCACACTTTGCCGTCGTAACTCGGCGCGACAATTTCTAATTTCCCATCGCCATTCAAATCGCCTACGGAAGGTGTGCCAATCGTGCGCGGTCCGAGTTGAAAATTCCATTCCTTTTTGCCATTCGCGCCGTTGTACGAGTGAATTTTTCCGTAACAACCGACGGTGAGTAAAACTTCTAATTTTTTATCGCCATCAATATCCGCGACGGCTACCGAACCGCGCACGTTGCCTTCGACGCCATTGAAATTTTTCTCCCACGCGATATCACCATTGCTTTTTATCGCAATGATGCC
The DNA here is from genome assembly GCA_937870825.1 of uncultured Chloroflexota bacterium. GTDB lineage: Bacteria > Chloroflexota > Anaerolineae > UBA4142 > SHND01 > SHND01. Next base: position 11,446 of record CALMZO010000320.1, read on the forward strand.
GCCCGAAAGTGGATCGCACTTGCCGTACTGTCCTGTACCTTGGTCCGTGCCGATGCCATACCCTGTAACGACGAGCGGCGGATTTGTCACCGGCAACAACGCGACGGATGATTTCCAATCATCGCGATTGATGGTCCAACGCGGGGTGAAACTCACCGTGCCCGCGTTCATGTCCGCGCTGATGCCCACGGCGGAAATGCGCGCGTCCGTGCCAATGGTGTAGTCGGGCATCCAGCCAAACACGGCAGTCGGACCTTGCCCAAAATCGTACGCGAGCGGCGAACTCCGAATGACGGATTTCGCATCGTGCGGTAATGTATTGTCCAACGCGCGCACATCGTAACTGTGATTGACGATGCTGTTGTCCGCTTTCCGCCACAAGACATGCAGGCGTGCGCCCCACGTTGGAATAATCAATGCTTTGCGATTCGCGCCATCGTTTGGATCCAAATCCATAATCGCGGGTTCGCCCGAATCGAGTTTGTACGCAAAATCCACATTGTAAAAAAATGGTGAGCCGCCATTCGGATTCGCGTGCAACACAAATAATTTCGCCGGACAATTCGCGGGGTCGGGGTACGACAAATCTTTGCAACCCGTTGGCACAATGACCTCTTGCGTACCATCCCCATCCAGGTCCGCAATCATCGGACCCGCCTCGATGAAAAAAGTCGTGTTGTAATCCCAAATCAAGTTGCCATTCGTGCCTTTGAGCGCGCGCACCATGCCGCCCTTTGATGTGAAAATCACATCGAGTTTGCCATCGCCGTCCGCGTCCGCCAATGCCGCGCTGTATTGGTCAAAGCCCGCGCCGTCCACGTTTTCGCCGGGCGAAGTGAACGTCCACAATTTACGTACTTTTTTCTTTTTCGTCGGATCATCTTTGAGCGCAATCACACGTCTCGCTTCGCCGCTGTTGTCCGGTGTTGTGACAATAACCTCAAGCGTGCCATCCCCGTCGAGGTCGCCAAGCGGCAACGTGGAATACCAACGATAATTCAAAAAATCATCGGTCGTTGGCGGCTGCGTCACTTTAAATTTCCAACGCACGCGCGGACCCGTTGCCGGATTGACACTGCCTTTTCCTATGGCAACGCCGGTATGCTGCGCGTCGCGGTGAAACATCAACCAGGGCGCGGGTTTTTTCAATAACGCGTTTGCTATTAATGGCGCGTTGGCATTGGTTGTGGCGATTGCGGAAGATGCCGTGCTAAATACCACCACTGTCACGAGGATTCCCAAAGTGGAAAAACTTTTTCGTAAAAGATCAAACATTTTGTTTTCTTCCTTTGCGCCGCGCGTTCGAGTCAAATTAAGGCCAATTCGTCGGCGTGATTTGAATTTCGTAGGTAAAGGTCGCGCCTTCAACGCCCCAGATACCTTGCGCGCCTTTATTTTTTTGATACTCGCGCGTGTACGCTTTCGTCGTGCGTGTCACCTTGCATTGATTCGTCCCGAAATCTCGCACGAACCCCGGCACATTGCCTTGCGCACATTGATTGACAAATTGCCAGAGCGTTTGATTTGAAAAATACTCGGACACGATGCCTACTTCGTCATCTTCAAAATTGTCCGCGTCGAACATGACGATTTGAACGTACAGCCCCGCGACAAATTGCGCGTTCGTCCAACTGTGAGCAAAGAGCTGTGCGTTGGGTGACCACGTATCGCCATCGCCCATCCCGCGATTTCCATTTTGCGGGAGACGCATCACGTCCACATTGCCAAATGGGAGCGCCTGAAGTTTGCTAATCTGCAGAGGAGTCGCGACGCCACCCGCTTGTCCCGTTGATGTATCGGAATCGCCTAACGTGCCGACGGTGGTGTAGACGTACATGTCACCATCGCCTTGTCCAATCCCTTCGCGATCGTTCGCCACATTCACGCGTTGAAATTGCACGCGGAGTTGTTGAATCGTCGAACGCACCTCGCTCACATCCAGCTGCGCGTCTGCCTTCACCCAAGGGTCCTTGTCCTCTGAACCGAACGCGAGTTCCATCAGATATTTTGCGGCGGCGTACACACTGCTGCACGCCTCGCCGATGCGCTGAACATCTTGCCAAACATTGTTGTCAGGATTCGCGCTGCCTTGCATTGAAACCGCGCGGCTCTTGGTCCCGGGCAAAATTCCAAAATTCGATTGGTCGCCCGAATTCATTTGGTCGAATCTGCCTGCGGCGGTGCCGAACGGGTCATCTTCGTCGCTGGCAAGTTGATTGCCGATGCGCCCCACCGCGCGCAAGAGGTCGCACACGGCGTTTTTGCACGCCTCTGCGTTTTGTCCAAGCACACACGCGACACAATTGCCCATCGCGCTGTACAAGTCCGCGCCAATTTGATACCACGTAATGGGATTCAAATAATGCAGCAACGCGCTGTCATCTTCGTACGACGAAAGCGAAAGAATGAAATACAAATCATTCGCGTTGAGCGCGCTTTTGCGAACGCCCAACACGGGAAAATCGGAAGTCATTGTCGGTAGATCAACGAACGGATTGTCGTTGTCTTCGACTTCACGATACACATAGTAGGGGAAATCCATCCCAACCGTCGTCGAATTGTTTGACGCGTCCACAAGTTCGGTGCTGGCATACGAATTGACTTCGCCTTCCCACAACACATTTTCTTGGTCGTTGCTCCACGTCATTTGAGAAATGCGCGCGGTGTAGAAAGTATCCACCGTACTCGTCTTGGTGATTGCCAACTGCAATTCACTCGCGTGCGGCTGCGCGCTTTGAAACGCGCTTGCCAAGGTGCGGCAATCAGTTCCGCCCGGCGTGCAAGGGTCTTGGACACTTTCAAAATGACCGAGCGCGATGCGAAAGCTGCGCGGGTTCGCAGGCGATGGACAATTCGCGCCGGCGGGATACGCAAGCGGCACGGGCGGCGACGGCGCGCTGACATTGCCCGTCACCACAGGCGTGAGACCTGCTTCGAGCGGCGCACGCACAAAATACGCGCTGTCGCCTGAATTTGGCGTGAGCGTCATGTTGACGTTATCAGTGCAAGCGGCATCGTACGCGTAATAGCGAAATTCTGGCGCATCGAGAGGAATGGTCACATTCGTTTGTGTTTCCCCCGCGCCCAATGGCTGCGCGGTAATTTCCTGCCAGCAAATTTTCGCCGTTACAGGTACCGCTTTCAAGTGCACGCGATATTGCTGCGCGCTCGTCGAAAAGACAAATGCGGTTCGCCGTTCGGCATTTACAGTACGGCGCAGCAAGACATCATTGGTGTTGGCGTCATTTACCATTAAATCGAATTGTGGATTCGCGGGTGGATGTACGAGGGAAATCTCCAAGCGCAGCACGCTCGGCGCGTTCCTCGTCGCAAAGAGAACACCTTGGTCGTCCCAATCTTGCGCGTGGCGTTTGATGCAGTGCGGAGGAAGGACCAATGTAAAATTGTCGGATTTCGACGGCGGAGGAAAATCGTAGGTCGTGCCGTCTTGAAAGACCAAACAATTTTCGGATTTGACTTGATTCTTTTTGTCTTCGCACGTTTTGAGCGCGGGCGTTGTCGCACGCGCGGTCTGAATCCAATTCACCACATCGCCGCGCGGTGGCACATCTAAGAAATTGGTTTCGGCAAGATAAAATGGCGGACCTTTGGCGATGGCGATTTTTTCCAAATAGTACAGCAGCGCGTCTACGCGCAAATTGTCATTCGGATCCAGCTTGCCGAGTTTGTACAACGAACGGAGCGCGGCGGAATCTAAAAGTTCGCGATGATTTTCGGAAATGTTTTGGAGAATGCACTGCAATTCCGCGCGCGTCGCGATGGTGGTCAAACTTTCGGGTGTCAGAAATTGCGGCGCGACGAGATGGTCGAATTCCACGCGGGCTTTGAAATAGCGCAGCAGTTTGCCTGCGGTGTTGATGCCAAAATTTTGGTCGAGCCAATTCAGTGCGTTGTTGCGGCTCGTGTGTCCCGCAAAGGTATCGAACTTGCTCGGCAGCCAAACATCGGTCAAATGTGTTTTGCATTTCAACGCGGGGGAGGGCGCGATGGGGTTGGACGCGGCGTGAACGCGCGGCGCAGGCGTATCTGAAAAAAACGCGGTGAGGAGAAGAAGCAAAACACCAATGAGCCGATACGCGTTGACGCGGCGTATGGAAAAAAGAGGCAATGAGACTTGCATAACCACCTCTTGACTTAAAATATGGGTTTGTGTGCGTTCATTGTGAAATTTTACTGGCGCGGATGTCCCGTTGTCATGGGACTATTGACCCCTGCCTATTGGGATTCTAGAAGAGGGTGCTGGCAATTTCATTTTCCAAAAAGTTTCGACCTTTGCCCACGTTGGATTTTACATGAGAAACGCATCTATTTTATCGGAGTCAGGGGTATATGCGACAACTATTTGAAGGTTCGTTCTAAAAAGTCATTGCCCAAAACGTTGACAATTACGAATTCACCTATTAATCTATATTCGCCAATTCTAGGCGAGGGAAGAATGACTCTTAAAAAACTTGAAATGCTCCGCCCCACCATAGGGGAATCCGTTGATGCCTATATTGCACGCGGGAATAGTCGCGAACTTGAATACGTGGTCGAGTTTACCCCGCAAGAGGGAGATTCTCTGGGCGAATATCTATTGCGATTGCGTCTTGCAAATAGTTTGACCCCCCAGTCAGTTCAGGAATTTCTCGTCGGATTTCCGAACGACGCTGCCGTCACGCGTTCAGAGCTTGCACAACTCGAAAGTGGATATCCTGAGTTTGTGAATGAAAAACGTTTACGAATTCTCGCGACCCTTTATGGTGTTCCCCAAGAATGGGTTCTTCAAGTGGCGCAATATCACGTTGAACGTTACACTCCCCCAATTCCTGCAACCGACAATTCCTTTGCCATGCTGAATACGCGCGCTGTTCCATTAAATTCTCTGGACCCCGAGGCGCGCCAAACGCTACAGGAAATTTTCAACGAGATAATCGGAGCCATGCAGGTTCCTGATTCAGAATCGCGGGACAATACATAGCATCGCCCCATAACGTCAGAGCAAGATTCCAGCCCTACGGCTTTAAATCTAACTCGCTCGGCTTTCAAAATGAGCCATAAGTCACAAGCACAATCCTTGGGTGCTTTGGATTCACGTGCGCATGCGCGCATACAGGAAGCACTTGATACGCTCGTCCCCGACGGAAAAGAATTTAGTATCCCGAGTTGGACGCAGCGCCTTGAATCTTTTCTCTACAAAAAGATTCACTTTGTCGAATTCCCTCTGCCTGCGGGATTTTTTGGCGCGCGGGCAGTGCTTATCCCCAGTCCCCGTGCACAGGATTCGCGGCCAATCGAGATTGTGATCACTGCTGCGGGATTGCTGCCAATCATGGCAGAGCACGTTCGCGCGCACGAATTGGCGCACATCACGCTGGGTCATCAAACCGTGATTCTGACGCCGAAACAACTTATGGATTTGCAAGGCGATATTTCAAGGCTATGCCGATGGCCCGGTGCAACCTGCCGCGCAGTGGACCCCGAACGCGATGCTGTACCACATTTGGAGCGTGATGTGATGGCAGAGACACTGGCACGCCTTGCCGAAAAGCGTCATATGGAGTTGCAAATTCGCGGACGTGCGTCAGGAATTTCCTCGGACGCAGCAATAGACCGGTTCATCAAATCCATAATAGGAGAGTAATAATGCCCCTCCTTCTCCTAATCTTGTTTATCGCCACGATCGTTTACTTCTTTCTGCCGCATCACATCCTCAGTCGGAGTGGGTCAAGGACCACATGGCTGATTCGTGGATTCATTCTATTGAACGGACTCGCCTTCTGGGTAGGCAGTGATCCGTGGTTGAGCGAGAAGATGAATCCCCTGTGGCAGGTTAGTATTCGGTTTTTCCTTCTGGAGTCATGTTACGTTCTCGCGTTGGAAGCACTCTATTCGGTCAAAGGGTGGCGGCTGCCTCGCCCAGTTGCCGTAGCCGTTTTCGTGTTCTATGGCATATGGATTATTGCATCGTTAGTGATGTTACAAACAGTCTTGCCACCATTCAGCAATGTAGATGAGCCATTATATTTCAGCGTGCCCATTTTTATCGTGTTGCGTTTCGCAGCGGCTTTCAGCACGATCATATTGTTTGTCGAATTGACACGATGTTTTTATCGCATTTGGACAGGAGACCAACTGCTCGCTGGACGACTTCGGTTCGGGCTTTTTGCACTTGGCACACTATTTGCCTTGCTGAATCGTTTGTTCGTCTTGGGACATATCGCGATGGTACTGTCTGCTCCGCGCCAAGTCAGTGATTCGGTACTTGCGATGGAAAAGACAATCAACCTTTTTGCCACAGTGTTCTTCCTGGGAGGATGTTTGCCACCGTTTGTGATGGAACGACTTGCACGCGCGATTGTTTATCTCGATCAACAGCGTGCGATTCTTGAACTCTTGATGCTACGGGCAGCACTCATCCAAACGACCGCGCCGCTGCCGTGGCCATTGCCGGATTGGCGAACCCGACTCAGAGAGCCAACGTATGTTCTGTATAGTTCAATGATTGATGTTCTTGATCGCCTCTGGCTACTTGAGAGCTTGCCTTCGTCGAAGAATCCAAGTCTCGGTGATATCAAATCAATTCGCGATCCTCTAGCATCGAGTGAGCTCCTTGAACACTTACGCCATATCGCACGCCGCGTTTGGTTCAAACGACTGACTGCATATCTGTACGACCTACTCTTGTCATTTCGGATTCGACCGATGCTATGATTTATTGTTTCTACTCATATGCCTGCAATTAGATACCCACTGGCGCGCGTGCCTCAATTGCTCTTTGGTTCCCGCCGCGACCCGATAGGTTGGCTAGAAGCCCTCGCCCGTGAGGGCGACTTGGTAAATATCCAATTCCCCTCTGCGCCCGTCTATTATGCGTTTCATCCCGACATTATTCGCGAATGCCTTGCAACGCAGCAATCGTCATTTGAAAAAGGACGTGGGATTCAACGGCTGCGTCTAATTCTCGGAAATAGTGCGCTCACCCTAGAAGGTGAGAAGCATGTCAAACGAAGGCGAGCCCTTCAACCTCTGTTTCGACAGGAACGCCTAAACGAATATGCCAACGCGATTATCGAACGCGCATACGAGACCACCACATGCTGGCGAGACGCTCAAATCATTGATGTCGCAAACGAGATGACGCGCCTAACGCTTGCGATTGCAAGTCAAGTATTCTTGGGATTGCGCCTGAACTCTGATGAAATTGCAAGTGCGTCGACTGCATTGAGCCAAGTTGTAGATATGTTTGGTGTGTTGATGTTGCCGCGGGGCGACAAGCTCGTTCGACTGCCACTGCTATCTGTAAAACGTTTTCTTGCAGCTCGCGACACTTTACGTTCACTTGCGCGTCGAGCGCATTCCGAGATTTACTCTTGTATCGCGAATGGCAATGACAACGCCGAGTACGCCATTGATGAACTTGTAACACTTTTGATTGCAGGTCACGAAACGACTGCATTAATGTTGACATGGGCAATTTATTTGTTGACGCAACATCCAACAGTGTTGGAAAAAGCACGATGCGATATTGAGAGGCAGCAGGATTCGGAGCATTCCGCAAGCGACAGCATAACACGCGTTCCATTTTTACGCGCCGTCCTTTCCGAAACTTTGCGACTATATCCACCAGTTTGGGGAATTGGGCGACGCACCATTGAGCAAGTGATTCTCGACGGAGAAATTATTCCAGAAGGCGCATTTGTCACTATATCGCCTTGGGTAATCCACCGCGACGCGCGATTTTATTCCGCGCCAGATTCATTTTGTCCTGAGCGTTGGGAGAATGGGAATCCTCCCCCTTACGCGTACATTCCATTTGGAGGCGGTGCCAGACGTTGTATCGGCGAAACTTTCGCTTGGATGGAAGGCGCGCTCATTTTGGCAACTATATTGCCGCGCTGGAATTTCAAACCCGTCTCATCACCTCCTGATGTCAAGCCCGGATTCACTCTCCGCCCACGTTCGCCAATTCTCATTCGTGTAACACAACGTGCAGAGTAGCGCGTCGAAGATATCCTATCTCTATGCGCGCTTTGTTATGTGAGTGTTTGACTCTCCACCAGCCGACACCTCAGTAATAGTACTTTCGGTCCTTTGAAACAGAGGGATTCCGTTCTCTTTAGCTTCCTGAAAGCAGAACGGAATCCCTCTGTTTTTTCAGTTGACAAATATGTGTAAGAAATCGCTCGTAGGCTCAATGACAAAGTACAAACATCGAGAACCCATCAACTCGAGACGCGGAAATCAGTCCAGCATATCGAATTCACTCACAGATTTGATGGACTCTATCTAAGCGTCTTTACGGTTCTGGCTCGTCTGGAGAGGGTGAGGATGCAGGGCGCTGCAATACACGCAAGACCTTACCTGCTACAAACAGCGTGGAACGCTGTTTGTTGTGCCCATTCTGCAGTCCATGAAGTGATATTTCACCTTCGGCGACCACGTACGTGTCAACCACAAGTGTTTCTGCAAATTTGCGAAACTTGGCTGATGAATAACAGAATCGATAAAGTAGCTCGATGTTTTCTTCGTCTGCAATGTCAACGAAGGTGACTTTGCCCTGAAGAGGCACATGCACGCAATTTACGGCAACCACTTTGCCGATGGTGAAAATCTGTGTAGGCAACTCCGTTTCTCCGTACGAGGGGCATTATTTGTGTGGAGATTGTATGACATTACTTTGACTTGTCCTTGACAGGAGGCAAAGGTGTCAAAGAGTGGTCAAGATTCAAAACTACAATCGAAGGTATTAGGGCAGGGGTGTGCTCACTCTTGATAAATTCTGACTGGGTGAAAGCTAGGAGATTCCTTTGAGTTTGGCGATTTTCTCGGCGATGACTTCGTACTGTACATACGCTTGCCCATCAGGGTAGGTGTGCATTGGCGGATTTCCTTGTGCTGTTGTTTTGAAGGACGCGTCAATGAGCACTCCATCCCCCCGCTTCAGCTCACTTGCTTCTTGGATGAGATTGCCGCCGATACTTACATGGAAAACAATAGGGCGCGGCGCGTGATCGCCTGTCTTGGAAATTACTCTTAGGACAATCGTATTGTCGTTGAGACGACGTGGCTCTTCATACACGCTACCGATTATGACGGCTTTACTCAACATGAACTTTTCTATCCCATATCGAATTTCAAGTTGGTGTTACCAAGAATCAAACGAGCTGCTTCCATAAACGCGACACTTGGACTTGTTCCCATCTCCCGCTGAAAAGTGTCTATACACAATACGAAAATGCGGTGCGCAGAAATAACATTGTTGGCTTGAACGTAGAGTTGTATTAATCGAAGATAAGCATCCTCGTTGAGGTCATCACTTTGCAACACTTTTTCATACCACCCAATTGCTTGTTCAGGCGTTTCTGCTTGGGTCAACTCTCCAAGCTGCAACAAAGCGGCAATGTATTTTTCGCGCAGCCGACTCCTTACGGGTACAACCCAATCCTTGTAGTTTTTTTCCAGAAAATCACCACGGTAGAGTTCAACAGCATTTTCAAAGAAGCGAATTCGAGCAGTTGTCGATGGCAGAGTTTGAGCGCGGGTGATTAGACTCTCAAATTCTGCCACATCAAAGCTAATAGCAAGGTCGGGATTGAGTACATACTGACCGCGCTTAAGTTTGCTAATGACTTCTAGCCCTACAAAATCATGTAATCGCTTGCGCGCTGTATGAAACGACCACTGGGCGCGTTGAAAATCTTTTTCACCCCACAATGCTTCGAAAATCTGCTCATCCGACCATGGACGACGCGGCTGCATCAGAAAGAACGTGAGCAGTTCGCCTTGAATTTCAGATGTGCGCTTGTCCAAGCCGTTCTCGCTATGCCACTCTAGACACAACAAACCTAGAGTGCTACAACGAAGTCGCGGAGTTTCTTGTTTTGCTTCTAGTGCGACCTGCAACAGTGTACGCAAGGTTAGGCAATTCGAACTCTGGATGAGAATCGGAATTGGTAACGTTTCTAACACTGCCTGCATCTGCTGAAAGGCGATGTGCAAATCACCACGGGGGGCTCCACGCATCTGAAGGCAGAGTCGCACGAATTCATCAGAAATCGTGTCAGAAATATTCTCGGTGGTAGTGATAAAGGGAGCGACAGCTGTGAGGGCTTTTTCGATGTTCGCAAGTAAGTTATTCGCGTCTTGTTCAATGTCTTGCGTGCTAACTGAATGAAGCTGATTAAATCGCATTTCCTTTTGTGATTGGCATACCGAAGGTGAAGCGGACGAGCGATTACACCCAAATCAGAGTAGTTAAAGCACCACGATATTACATGCGGTAAGATGAATTGCCAAAACGCGGTCCTTAGCGATGAATCTGAGTTGCTATATTTTGGAGCGCCCGTAGAGCATTTCGTTCGGCACGAGTAGCTTGCGCTGTTGTTGGAAAGCGTTCCACAAAGAACAACTGCTCGCCGTTTGCCATCAATCCCATGTTTAGTGACGGAACAAAATAGCTTTGCGTCCTCATCAACTTATTTACTTTGAACTGGTCTAAACCCAAGGGAAATTCTTGGTGATGTTGATTTACAACGTAAATCATCCGTCCTCGAAGAGGCGAGGATTGCACTACCTGCTTTTGCCACAGTTGGAGATATTCTATCGAATCACATACCTCGACAATACTCTGTGCTGTCTGCAGGAGCGCTGCGTGAACGGCACATTGAGTTAAGAAAATGTTTTCTCTTGTATTTGTTGAGCTGCTGTGCGTCCCCATATCGGCAACAACGGTGTCCCAACGCTCTTTGGCAGAGATGAGGAGTGTTTGGATAAAGTTCCATCCATTTTCCGCGCGTAACGCGGGCGAACCCAACCAACGTTCAAACCCTGACAACATTTCTACATTTTGTTTACATGTTCGGGTGCGGGACGAAATCAAATCTAATGACAAATTACCACTACGGTAAAACGAGTCTGCCAAGTCGAGGATGGCTGGCTCTGGAGTGTATCCGAACGAGAGTGTCAAATCGCAATTCCACAAACTCAGGTCAAGTAAAAGCACTCTAGCACCTCGTTCTGCCAGAAGCAATGCCAAGTTCGCTGCGACGGATGTCGTCCCTACGTGACGCGCTATCCCGCGAACCGTCGTTACATTTGAAATCTTATTGAAATCGTGAGACCGCAAAATTGAGGTATCAGGTTCTGTTGATTCTTGTGTCATAGCTTCTTGCGTGCAGTAACTCTAAATTAATGTGAGTTCGGGATAAGCGGGACACCTCACGTGTGATATTCTTGAAGTGGCCAAACCCAAAGAATTTCACCGAAGGAGTCCCTCACCATGAGTGTACTCGAATTATTCTGCGTTGTCGATGACTTTTGCCAACAGTTCTTGCCCTCGTTCCAAGCCCAGATGGTTGCCTGCGGTCAGTGTCAACGCCACCGCCCGCGGAGTTTGAGCATCAGTGAAATTATGACGCTTCTGATTTTGTTTCATCAATCACATTATCTCGATTTCAAAGCGTTTTACACGCAGTATGTGTGCGTGCATCTCCGCAGCGAATTTCCTGGTCTGGTCAGTTACACGTGGTTTGTCGAGTTCATCCCGTCGGTGTTGATTCCCTTATGTGCCTATTTGCGCCACTGCATGGGGGGCGTGCGCGGGCATTTCGTTCGTGGACTCGACGGACTTGACGGTCTATCATAACAAACGTATCTCACAACACAAAGTCTTTGCCCAGCTCTCCGCGCGTGGCAAGACTTCAACGGGCTGGTTTTTTGGATTCAAACTCCACTTGCTCTTTAACGAATGTGGCGAACTCTTGAATGTCGCCTTGACACCGGGCAATGTGGATGATCGCAAACCCGTGCCGCAACTGTTCAAACGGCTGTTCGGCAAACTCTTTGCCGATCGCGGCTATCTGTCCAACGCGTTGTTCAAAGAATTGTTGGAAACGTTTGGCATTCGACCGATTACCAAACTCTAAAAGAACATGCCGAATCGTTTGATCCCACTAACCGGTAACTGCTGTTACGCAAGCGCGCGATTGCAGAGACGATTATTGACCAGCTCAAGAATATTTCGCAGATTGAACATTCGCGTCATCGCAGCCCGATCAATTTTGTGGTCAACGTGGTCTGTGGGCTGATTGCCTATTGTCATCAACCCAAGAAACCATCATTGCGCGTAAGCAACGTTCCCGCGTAGATGGCTTAACCCGAACTCACGTTAAATTATTATAGCGCGTGAGATGCATGTGGAAAACTTGGAAACAATGAACAGCAATGTCAATGGAACTGTGCAATTGCTTTTGCAAAGAATAGTGGATCGTCTGGAAAACTCGCCGGTTGAGTTCGTTGAGGCATTCATTGACCTTTTAACAGCACCAGAACGGAAGCGTGACCATGAATTGCTAAAGGACTTGCTCGTTCAACTGTGGTTCTTTTTCGAATATCCAGAGCTCTTTGCTTCCTTGTCTCCTACAAGAATTAATACAGATAGTCTGCTCAATGGCACACTCTTCACACCCTATGACCGATTGATACAAATGTTACGCGCAAGCATTGAAGCCGAAATCTTTCGCTATCTGGCAGCTGCCAGTCTATCCCAATTTGCCCAACCCGATAACAAAGCCCTTCATCGCTTCTGGGGTGGCCTAACCCTGCATATTAAGCTCTCGCTGCCATTTGAAACGCACTTGGGACCGCGATTATTCTCCAAAGGATTCGTCAAGACCTCCGACGGAAAAACGTTCTTTTGTGAGCCTCCTCTGAGCGAAAGCCAAATTTTTGAGCTGCTCACACGATTAGGACCGTCCTTTGTTTTTGAGTATGCCTCATCCCATTTTCAACAAGATGAATTGCGTTGCAGGACTTTGAGCTTGGCGAGGGACTCACTTCAATTGCGCATTCAAAAAAGAACTTTGAATCGTTATGTGAACAAGTTTTCCAAGCGGCTTGCTGAGCAATTTCGCGAAGGATATATCCGTCTCGCCGCAAACCCGCAGAGTCGCGTTCTGACTCTACTCTCTTCCTCCACTCTTGAATCTGTTGTTGCCCAATTGATTGCGGAAGCGTCATCTCTTCTCTTTATTCAACCTATCTGTGTGACATCCCCAACACCCGTATCAATTCTCGAAACAACACTACGCAAAACTGATAGTCCTCTCTGCAATCTAGATGAATTTAGTCCAAGCGCTGAGGCTCGAATCAGTGACGAAATGAGCCGTCACGCTTCCGAACCTTCGATTGTGGCTCTGCCTAATGCATACACATTACTAACAACCTCACAACTGTTTTCAACCGAAAGACTATGGGAGGATATTTGTCGTGTTCAACAAAAGAAAATCTCCGATGGAATTTATTCGGTCTACGTCCCGCAGAATTTGGAATATACCGATCTCAAAAGTGAGACTCAACACCAAACCACCATGGATGAATTGATAATCGCGTCGAACAAGTGCCTCATCTTGACAGCGCCACCAGATGGAGGCAAGACTCGCTTTCAACAAGAATTAATCTTGCGCACAAGCACATCACCAAACTACCACATCGGAATCAACCTCAATAACTTTGTATCTTCCCGATTTCATTCTTTTCACCAATTTGCAGCGTTTGAGATCTTGAAAATGCTCAAACAACCATACGGCACAATAATTCGACTCGCGGAAGAGCTTCTTACGCTCGACCTTGAACATAAGATATGCTGGCACTTTGATGGATGGGATGATACTCCAGAATCAGAACGCCCAGCCATTTCAATGACCATTGCATCCCTTTCTCAATTTACATTCACTGCCTCAAGTCCAAGCTCTTTGATTAAATATCTTCGGGACAAGGGGGTAGACGTACAAGGCGTCATTACAATTCACCCCTTTGCAATCGAACAAATTCATGAATTTATAAACCTGAATTTCGCAGGAGATGCCGTGCGAATTCAACGCTGCGCATTTCAACTACCTGGACTCGCGCGCCTTCCTGGGGGTTTGGAACATATCTGTAAATTTCCGGGGATGGAGACAATTGTCGAGATTCTACTTGGTTATATCAATCGCAACTTGGAACGCATTGGGGAACCAGCGATAAATCCAGATGAACTCATTTTTGATAGTCTCAAAGAATTTGACTGGCAATCAGAATCCTTCATTGCTGCCTATCGTGTGGTCAAAGCAGCAGTGAGTCTCGCTCTAATTCGCAAGAACTTTTCTGTCATCAGACCCAATGAAATTCTGCCATATATGGGTGGAACAAATCGTGAGCGGAACCACTTGCTCGCGACTCATGGAATTACACAGGGGGTCCGAGCTAAACTCTGGCAGAGCAACAACGAGAATCAATCTCTTCAGTTCATCGTCCCCGAAGTGGGTTTGCTACTGGCTGCGGTTGCATCATGTGCATCAGTAAACGGCCCGCGATGGCTTGACTATACTCTCGGAAAATTCCAGCACGATCCTTGCGATCCCTTTTATCAAATAATGATGACACTCGCAATGTGGCACCAAGAAAAATATTTGTGCGCGCCTCTGCCTGGGACCAAACGGGAACCACGGTTCCGAAAATAGCAACGATACAGACACGACCAGTCCATTCCATTGCGAGCCAAGATTAAGTTTGACTTGGGACGTGCAGGTTGTCTTTAGTCAATTATTCCGTTTGTGCTCGTTCTTTTGATTTGTCGCACAAGTTGTCGCAATACTTGACGCAAATGGATAGACACTTCCCTCGAGCCCTGCTACTTTAGCAACCGAGAATCAGTCCTTGGGCTACGAGGTTAGAGGATGAATACAAACCAATCGAGTCTTCCATCTGTTATAGACAGTCTGCTTCAAAGTGTTTCAACTTCAGATGACCAAAACAAGCACAACAGCGACAGACCATACTCCAGAGCAAAGCATTCACAACGTCGAGCGCGCCAGCTTGAGCTACCTCGCGATAGACTCGCCATTACCCTTCAAAAACGTCGTCACGAGCAAGGTTTGTCGTTGGCTGAACTTGCACACATTAGTGGAATTGATGTTGCACATATATGGCGTATTGAACAGGGAGAGCGTCCAAATACATCGCGAGAAGTTCTGATTGTGCTATGTATGGCTATGGTTCTGGACATCCCGACGCTTGATCAAGTCATTGAGGTTGTAGATGAGACTCTTGATGCCGCTGGGCTCAAAATGCTTCGCGCATCACGAGAACCTCAACGCGAGTCAAACGCAAAAAGAAACCGCGGGACAGATGAGACAAAGCGATGACTAGACGCTACTCCCCGAGTCAACTCGCCGGATCAAAATCCGACTGTGACTAGACATCAATTAGGTTGAGTTCGAGTCCAAGAATCTCCCTTTCTCGCTGCTTGTTTGCCATTTCCGAACCTTCGCGGTGAAACTCCCAAAGCATCAATCGGACTATATTTACGATGTTGTGCCATCACGTGCTCATCGGTGAGTTGCTCATAATGATGCGTCATGAAAGGCGTTGAATGGCCGAAAAACATTTGGAGTGATTTGGTATCTCCTCCAACCATCAGATACTGTACTCCGCAGGTGTGGCGTAGGAGATGTGCATGCAAACGCTTGATACCACTCTTCTTTGCCAGCCGTTTCATGATCTGAGTGATGGCGTTGACCGATAACGGATAACCATCAACAGAAAGAAAGACATTGTCCACATCAGGACGCGCGGGCTTGGGACGAAATACCTGCACGTAGCGTAGCAGCACCTGCTTAGCCGTGCCACCCATCGGAACGAACCGCTCTTTCGAACCTTTGCCGAATACCTTAAAGACTCCACGTTCCCAGTCCATATTTGCAAGCTTTACTCCAACAACCTCACCTGCCCGCAAGCCACTGTCAATCATCAACACGACCATAGCGTAGAGCCGGGACCCCATGAAGGTATTCGGATTGATGACAGAAAGCAGCCTTTGAATCTCTTCCGGCGACAGGACCTCAATTTTGATTTGTGGCAACTTGGGCAGTTCAAGCATTTCAAAGAGCGGTTGTTTGGTGTAGCCCTCTTGATGTATCCAATTGGAAAAGGCGCGAAGGGTGGTGACGTGTTTATGCACGGTCTGTGGTGAGAATGTACAACCCGGCTTGGCCGGCGTCATAGTATGTCCTTCATATTTTGTGACCGTTCCTTGCAACGACGAAATGTACGCGCGGGCATCGTGAATTGTTAGCTCAGCTAACTTGAGCGAGTGCTGATTCTGCTTCAAGTAGCGAATGAATCGGCCCAAGTTGCTGGTGAAGCCGATGAGCGTCTTTTTCGAGCAGCCCTTGACGCGCTTACTGGTGACATAGTATTCGACTAGCGTTGGGATTGTGATTTCCATTCGTTCCTGTTTTCGTAAGCGTTCCGATTTGTGACTCATTGTATTCCTCCACTCAAGGAAAATCTATTGTCACTCTGACAAAATTTTAGGAGGCGCAATGCAAGAGAGAATGTCGTCCTTGAATTGTCAGTGTGACAATTTTTTTGCTTGTGGTATTCAGGGAGAATGTCGTCTTGCAATTTTGTCAGACTGACAAGATTCCATTGCAAGCACGAAACAAAGAGAGAATGTCGTCTTTTCAAAAAAAGGAGAATGTCATGGTTTGAAACCTTTCTTCTCTCTTTGATTTTTGCCGTCGAGTGGGGAGGAAAACAAAAAACCAGTCCACTTCGGACTGGTTCGTGGGGATTTTTGTAAAATCCCTCCAAAAAAAGCGGGAGACGGGATTCGGACCCGCGACCTTCTCCTTGGCAAGGAGACGTACTACCACTGTACTACTCCCGCAGTACCCATACTAACGTTCACAATTATAAAGAGTTGAGGGCATCTGTCAAATTTTTTGCGCCGTGCAAGGGGCGCATGGATGTCATGCGCTCAGCGCGTCATCAATGTTCGCGTTCTTGCAAAAATTTTTTCGCGGCAATGACCTGATTCGCGTCGCCAAGAATGCCAATCACATCGTTCGCTTGAAATTGAAACGCCGATTTTGGATTGGCAATAATTTCGTCGTCGCGTTTGACAGCTATCACCGCTGCGCCCGTTTGGTCACGAATCCCAACGTCCGCTACCGTCCGATTGGTTAACGAGCTCGACGGTGCAATTTCGTGCCACACAATTTCCATCCCGCGAAAGGCGTGCAGCAATTGTTCCAGCAAATTAAATTCATCGGGCGTTGAAATTTCCGCGTCGTAATGGTCACGCCGCACAATGTCCGTGTACGTTTGCACTTGAATCGGCGGCAGTCCCAATCGCAACAGCGTGTGTCGCACAATTTCTAATCCCCCTTCGAGTTCGGGATGAACCACATCTCGCGCGCCAAGTTCCGAAAGCCGCACCACACCTTTTTGTGTTCCGGCGCGCGCAATGATAGGCAGATTCGGCGCAATTTTCCGCGCTGAGCCGACGACCACTTCGGCTGTTGCTTCATCCGGTACTGTGACGACAAGCGCGCGGGCGTGCTGCAATCCCGCGTGTTTCAAAATTTCCGAATTCGCCGCGTCGCCAAACAATGTTGCCACTCCCATTTTCTCCAGTGCGGCGACGCGCGTCGCCTCTGCATCAATCACCAGACGCGGGATGTCCAGATATTCCAAAACATCCACTACGTGATGCCCCACGCGCCCATAGCCGACTACGACAACATGATGATGGAAATGTTCACCCGAGAGGGTGGCATAGACGCCTTGATGGTCAAGCCGCGCCCAAAGAGAGGGATTTCGCTTGAGCCATTTCTCCATTGGCGCAATCGCTCGAAACATCAGCGGGTTGACGACGATGGACGCCACCGCGCCCGCGAGAATCAACGAGTATTGATTCCCATCCAGGAGATGCAAAGCCACCGCCGCTGAACCAAGCAAAAAGGAAAACTCGCCAATCTGACTCAAACCCGCACCGACGACCAACGCGGTGCGCGCAGGATAGGGACGCACAAATGCAATCAACGCCGCAATCAACGGTTTCGCCAAAACAATCAGTGCCGTCACTGCCAGCACCTGCCCCGCGTTCGTGACCAGATACATCGGGTTGACCAACATTCCGACCGAAACAAAAAACAAAATTGAAAATACTTCACGGAACGGCAAAATATCCGCGCCGACTTGATAACTGGTCGTGGACTCACTTACGGTAACGCCGGCGAGAAACGCGCCCAGCGCGAGCGACACCCCAAAAAATTCCGCCGCCGCGAATGCCGTCCCCAATGCCACAACGATGACTGTCAAAATAAAGAGTTCGCGCGATTCCATGAACGACATTCGCGCAAACAGCCACGGCACAAACCGCGCGCCGACGAACAACATCAAGGCGACAAAGATTCCCGCTTTCGCAAACGTGAGCAAGCCCGTTTCCAATAACGACCCGCCGCCTTCACCGAACGCGCGCAGCACAACCAAAATAATCACCGTCGCGATATCCTCGACGACGAGCCAGCCCACCGCGACCCGTCCGTGAATGGTATTGAGCAATCCCTTGTCTTCCAGTCCGCGCAGCAGCACCACCGTACTCGCAATCGAAATCGCCAAGCCGAGAATCAAGCTGGCTTGCAATGACCAGCCCCACAATTGCGTCAAGCCGACACCGAGCGCAGTTGCCACCGTCATTTGAACCACGGCGCCCGGCAGCGCGATATCGCGCACGACCCACAAGTCGCGTAACGAAAAATGCAACCCGACGCCGAACATCAAAAAGATAATGCCAATTTCTGCCAATTCACTTATCGCTGCCACATCCCCGACAAAGCCGGGAGTAAAGGGGCCAATCGCGATGCCCGCTACGAGATAGCCAACAATCGTCGGCAAGCCAAGACGCCGCGCGACCACGCCGCCGAGAAACGCGGCGAGCAGCGCAACAGTGATATTGGTCAGCAGATGAAACTCTTCCATTGTCTAGTACATCTTGGCATAAATAGCTATGCAGAAAGAGCTCTGCCCTGGTACGTCCACTTGAAAGGTTTAGCCATAGTG
>CALMZO010000321.1 GCA_937870825.1 uncultured Chloroflexota bacterium
CATACAGCGCGGACATTGTAATCGTCGCGTGCGGCGCGGTGAACACTGCCGCGTTGTTGTTGCGTTCCGCGAATGATTCACACCCAAGCGGTCTCGCGAATCAAAGCGACCAAGTGGGACGCAATTACATGTCGCATCACGGCACGGTGGCGATGGCGATTGACCCGCGACGCCGCAACGATGTGATTTTTCAAAAGACCATCGCGCTCAATGACTGGTATTTGCGCGGTCCGAATTACGAGTATCCGCTCGGCAACATTCAAGCCGTCGGAAAATTGCAGCCGGGGATGTTGACCGCGAACGTGCCGTTCGTGCCGAAACCGCTGCTGAAATTTTTTACGCAGCATAGTTGCGATTGGTGGGTCATGTCCGAAGATTTGCCTGACGCAAACAATCGTGTGTCGTTGACGCGCGACGGTTCCATCAAAATTTCGCGCACATGGAACAATATGGAACCGCATCGCCGCCTCGTGCAAACGTTTGGAGCCGCGATGAAACGCGCGGGCTATCCGCTTTACATCCCGAAAGAAGTGGGCATCGAATTCCTCGCGCATCAATGCGGCACCGCGCGCATGGGCACGGACCCACAAACATCGGTGTTGAATGAATTCCTGCGCGCGCACGATGTTCAAAACCTGTACGTGGTGGATGCGTCATTTTTCCCCTCGTCGGGCGCAATGAATCCCGCGTTGACGATTATGGCGATGGCGCTGCGGACGGCGGAATACATTCAACAGCAATGACGGACGACGAACGACAAAAGACGAATGCGCAGTTACTTGCGTCGTTCGTCCTCCGTCAATGATTCGTTTCGGCATCATCGGCGCGGGTGTCATCGCGAGGTACGCGTTTCTCCCGGATTCTCAAAACCAGAAGGTGAACTCGCATCTTTTGTCGCAACGAAGCAATCCCAACGCGCAGAGTACGCACAACGCGTTGTTTTGGCGATGCGCGTTGAGATTGCTTCGCAGGTGCGGCTCGCAATGACAATCTACTCGGCGCGCGACACTTGAATCGCGCGTTTTCTTGTGCTACAATGTTTGCACATTTGTGCAATATATTGCACAGTTGTTCAAGCCATGTTGTAGTGTGCGTAGGCACACTTTGCGAATTTGTTGCTGCGAATTCGATTCGCCCGATAGGAGTCATGTATGGAAACGATGCTCGTTCATGAACGATTGCTGACATTTACCAAACCCGAAGCCCTCGAATACCTGCGCCAGATGTGGGAGATTCGCATTTTTGAAGATACGATTTTTGATTTGCTTTCGCGCAATCTCATCAAAGGCACCGTGCATTTGTACGCGGGACAAGAGGCGGTGGCAGTCGGCGCGCTCGCGAATTTTCGCAAGGGCGATTTCATCACCAGCACACATCGCGGACATGGGCATTGTCTCGCGCACGGCGCGCATCTCGCGCAGAACGAAGCGGAACGCCAAGTCCATTTGAACAAGATGATGGCGGAACTCGCAGGCAAAGAAACGGGCTACTCGCGCGGGCGCGGCGGTTCGATGCACATTGCCGACACAGCGAACGGCAATCTCGGCGCGACGGGCATCGTCGGCGGAAACATTCCTGTCGCGACGGGCGCGGGACTTGCGCTCAAAATGCAACACCCCCCCCTCCCCCCCCCTTACCAAGGGGGGGACGGGGGGGGTATGGGTGTTGTGATGTGTTTCTTTGGCGACGGCGCGGTCAACAACGGCATCTTTCACGAATCGCTCAACATGGCATCCATTTGGGATTTGCCCGTGATTTATATTGTCGAAAACAACATGTATGCAATGAGCGTGCCGTGGCACACTGTGACAAAAAATCCCGATGCCGCGCATCGCGCAGCCGCGTATGGAATTCCCGGCGTCGTCGTGGATGGAATGGATGTGCTGGCGGTGCGCGACGCGGTGGGCGAAGCGGCGGAACGCGCGCGACGCGGCGAGGGTCCGACGCTTGTTGAATGCAAAACGTACCGCTGGTACGGGCATTCGCGCAGCGACCCGCGCGCGTATCGCACGCGTGAAGAAGAAAAAACCTGGAAAGACCGCGACCCGTTAATGGTTTTGTCGCAAAAAGTATTGGAACTGAATTTAGCGACGCAAACGGAATTGGATGAGGTGGAACAACTCGCGCGCGCGGGGATTGAACGCTCCGTAAAATTCGCATTGGAGGAGAGTCCGAATCCCGACCCGAAAAATTTGTACGACGGACTCTTTGCGCCGTCGAAATTTGGCGCGGCGGAAATGGAAACCGAACGCGCGTTACGGGAAAAAATTCGCGCAGACAAATCTGTTCGCCAAATCCCGTACTGGCAGGCGATTAACGAAGCGTTGGAAGAAGAAATGAAACGCGACGAACGCGTTTTCTTGATGGGCGAAGACATTGGCATTTACGGCGGCGCGTACGGCGCCACGCGCGGACTGTTGGAAAAATTTGGCAAGGAACGCGTGCGCGAAACGCCGATTAGTGAACCTGCAATCGCGGGCGTCGGCATCGGCGCGGCGATGGCAGGAATGCGTCCCGTGAATGAAATCATGTACGTTGATTTCACATTATTGTCCGCCGACCAACTCGCGAATCAAGGCGCGAAAAATCGGTACATGTTCGGCGGCAAAAGCATCGTGCCGTTTGTTTTGCGAACGGAAGGCGGCGCGGGACGCGGCATCGCCGCGCAACATTCGCAATCGCTCGAAGCAATTTGGACCCATTTCCCCGGTTTGTATGTGGTGATGCCCGCGACGCCGTACGATGCAAAAGGATTGTTGAAAGCGGCGATTCGTGAAGACAATCTCGTGATGTTTATCGAACACAAAATGTTGTACGGCGAAAAGGGTCCGGTACCGGAAGAAGAGTACATCATTCCGCTCGGCGTCGCGGATATAAAACGCGTTGGCAAAGACGTAACCATTATCACCTATTCGCGCATGGCGCTGCGCGCGTTGGAGGCGGCAGAACAACTCGCGCCAGAAGGCATTGACGTGGAAGTGATTGATTTGCGTTCACTCAAACCGCTCGACACGGAAACGATTGTCGCCTCGGTGCAAAAAACGGGACGCGTCGTCATTCTTTCCGAAGGATACAAAAATACGGGATTCAACGCGGAACTGCTCGCGACGGTGAATGACCTCGCGTTCGATTATCTCGATGCGCCCATCCTGCGCGTTGCCTCCGCCGATGTCCCTGTCCCCGCAAGTCCGATGTTGGAAGAATACGCGATTCCGCAAACGCGCGATGTGATCGCGGCGGTGAAAAGAGTCATGGAGTAGCAAGTAGCAGGCAGCACGTTACCTGATACCTGATACCTGATACCTATGCTTACCGAAATCATTCTTCCCCAACTCGGCGACACGATGGACGAAGCGACGATTACGCGTTGGTTCAAACGCGAAGGCGACGCGGTGAAAAAAGGCGAGCCGCTGTTTGAAGTGTTGACCGACAAAGCGAACATCGAAGTCGAAGCAACCGTCACGGGATTCTTGCGAAAAATTTTGCATCAAGAAAATGAAACCGTGCCGACGATGCAAGTGATTGCGTATGTGACGACGCGCGCGGATGAAAGCCTTGAAATGAAATCGGGGGGGGAAATCAAGGGAACGAAAGGAAGTGAGGGCAATGGTGCGCGAGTCGAGGCAGGCGGTACCATTCCTGCAGCGGTTTCCGTTTCGCGGCGCAAACCCTTTATCTCGCCGCGCGCGCGGCGCGTGGCAAAAGAATTTGGCGTTGACGTTTCGCAACTCGCGCCGACTTCCAAAACGGGACGCATCATGGAAGCGGATGTGCGAAAATTTCTCACGCAAGCGAAACCCATTGAACCATTTGTTGCGCCGGTTGCTCCCCTCGTCTCAAAACAAGCTGCCGATTCGATTCAACCCGTCAGTGGTGTGCGAAAAATTATTTTCGACCGCATGAGCGCGAGCGCGCGGGAAATTGCGCGTGTGACGTTGACGACAGAAGCGGACGCGACGCGTTTGGTGGAAATGCGTGACGAAATCAACGCGCGGCAATCCGAAATGAAATTCAGTTTCACCGATTTTTTGATTCTGCTCGTTTCGCGCGCGTTGTTGAAATATCCGTACATGAATGCAACCCTGCGCGACGACGGCGTGCATCAACACGCGTTTGTGAATCTCGGCGTCGCGGCAGATACGGAACGCGGGCTGCTCGTTCCCGTTGTGCGCGACGCGCATCGGAAAAGTTTGGGAGAAATTTTTTCTGAGGTGCGAAGGTTGAGTGACGCGGCGCGCAATGGCAGAATTTCGCCGGACGATTTGCGCGGGGGAACGTTTACCATCACGAATTTGGGAACGCAAGAAATTGATGCGTTCACACCAATTGTGAATCAACCCGAAATCGCGATTCTCGGCATCGGACGCATCGCGCAAAAACCCGCCGCATATCAAGGACAACTCGCGCTGCGGTGGCTCGTTTCCCTTTCGCTTTCGTTCGACCATCGCGTCGTGGACGGCGCGCCGGCGGGAAAATTTTTACAGCACGTCAAGCATTTGGTAGAAACGCCGACACTTGTGCTCGTTTGACGCGCTTGCATCGCATCTCGCCCCGGATGACGAAATCGATTTGCAGGACGCGCATGTGGAAAGACGGCACCAAATCCACTCTGCAAACCCCGCAGCTACATCTCCTCGAACCACGACGACGGCAAGAGATACCTCTGCGACGAATAGAATTGATTCTTGGTGAACTGGGCAACGAGCGCTCAACAGATAACAGGCACCTCGGTCAACGGCGACGTTCGCAAAATGCGCTGATGCCCCAAGCGTTCACTCAAGGGACTTGGCGTGTATTCAAACCCGCGCCGGTCTTGCGGCCCATTCCCGAATGCTTTGTCTTTGAACAGTTCGGGGAAGTGTTCCGTCAGCTTGGTAATGTTCGGGAAAAATTCGACGACGAGAACGCTGAGCGGCATATCTACAGGCAAGCCGTATAACGTCAACAGATGTTCGATTTCCTCATTCGTCCAGACCGTCGTGCCGTACTTGGTCGCATCCTTGTTTTGCGCGACGTCATCTACGAGCTTGTACGTGGGCAGCCCTTGTGTATATTCGAGTCCCGGCTTGGACAGTCTGTACTGTGCCTGTTTAATCACGAGCCGCTGGGCGTCGTCGTATTCGGCGAGATAGTCGGGTTGCGGATTGGGTTCGACCTGCACGCGCCAATCGAGCGGCTTGTCGTCGAGCAAGATATTGCGGTAATCCAAATTGTCCGCCTGCTTGACCTGCGCATAGAGCAAACACCATAGATGCGTGCGCGGCGGATCGCTCGTCACGTTTTTGCCATCGAACACCGCCGACGCGTACGGCGCGCTGACGTACACTTGTTTGTCGTCGCGGTCCACCGCGCAGAGGAGCGTGGGCGCGGGATGCTGAACCCCCGTCGCGCGTAGGGGACGTCCGAAACGACCCTGCGCGGTGCACCACACCATTTCGGGTTCGTCCTCTTCATTCGCTTTCGGATATGCGTAATGCCCCACGCGCAGTTCGTATGTGAAAAAGCCAAAGAGCTCTGCCGCGTCCGCGTGGAGTCCGGGCGGCAGCGGCAAGAGGTAATGCGTTTCGCTGTCGTTGGCTTTTTGCATCGGCTGCATCGCATCCAGCCCCGCGAGGTCGTTCGTCGCGTTCGGCGCAACGACGCGAATGTATTCGGGGTCAATGGGCAGCGCGGGTTCTTCGGGCGCGGCGAACAATTCCCACGCGTTGCTGCTGATGAGTTGGTCGGGCGCGTAGGCGAGGACGCGGCAAAAGTACATATCTTGGGGGTCACGAACCGCTTCTTCAAATTCAATCCACAAGGCGCGCGCGCGCGGCTCGGTCGTCGAATACGTGTCGCTGCGAATGTACGGCGAGAACGCGAGTCCCGCCGACGCGATGCGCGGAATTTGCGCGGGCGGCGTGGTGATGGGCAGCGCGATGTCGAGCGGTTCGGGTTCGTCTTGCTGCGCGGCATGTCCCGGTTTGAAACGCGCGTGCCAGTTGTATTCAACCTGAAGTGTATCGGGGAAACGCGGTTCGCTTTGATGCGGCGCGGGCTGCCGCTTGGTCTGTTTCGGTTCCACTGCGTCAATAAAAACCAGTCGCGTAAAATCGCGCTGCGGATTCTGTAACATTTCAAACGATGCGGTGTGGCGCAATTCGAACGCGCCAATTTCGGATGTGTCCGATTCTTCGGGATGCTCGCTGAAATGTTTCGTACGCGTGAGAATGATGCTGCGGTCCTCCAACGCATCCCACGTCCAATCGCGGTCGAGCGTGAACTGAAGCGCGCAGAGCCAGTGATTCATCAAATCGCTTTTCGACGCGAACGTGAGCGATGAATTTTCGGGCGAAAGGGTGTGGCGAATGCGATTCGAGCAGCCAAAGATGATTCGTTCGCCTTTGCGCGCGGTGAGCGTGAGTCCGTTGTTTTCCAGGTCGAGCTGTTTCGCCAAACGCTGAATCATGTCGGGCATTTTTTCGACCGGCTCTTTGCCGAGCCAAAACGAGAAATTTTTGTTGTCCTGAACGGGCAGCGGCTCGGGCTGGAGATACATCGCTGCAAGCGGCGCGCCAAATGCATTGTCCGCGAACAAATTCGTTTCATCGGTCGAGGGCCGGTACATGCTCACTTGCAAAATGTGTCCAAAGCGCACATCGTTTTCGGAAGCGGGCTGCTGCGTGAGCGGATTGAGTTTGCCGAGAATGCCGTAATACGCGGCGTCGTTCGCTTTTGCTTCGCACACCGCGCGCAGTGTCAAACGAATCGCGCGCGCGGTTGGCAAAACAATTTCGTCCAAGTTATCAATGTCGTCGTCGAGCTGCAAATCATTGACCAAATCCACCTCGTCGCCGACGTGTAGCACATGACAGTCGCGGTACACAATCGGAATCGTGAGCTCCGCTTCGTAATCGTCGTCGTCGTTCACCGCAGGAAAGGCGCGCGTCGTCGTGTACAAATGCACGTAATTTTCCTTGCCCGAAACGCTGAGCAGATTGTCCATCCCCAGCGTTTGCACTTCGACGGTAATCGCAACGCGATCCACATCGGGGTCGGCGATGCCGAATGCTTCATGCGCTTTGGTCTGCTCTTTCGGTTTGTTCGGCGGGTCGAGAACGAGCATGTCGTCCGACGCGTCTTTCAAACGCTGAATCGGATTCGCATACTTGCCCGTGTACACGACGGCGGGATAACCGAGAATCGGACGGCGCAAATTTAATTCGTTCCACGCTTTCAGTGTATCCGTCGGTTGAAAGATATCGGGGATTTCCAAGCGCACCTGATTCGGCGCGACGAAACGTTTGAAATTGCACGCGGCGATGGAGGACGGCGGTTCGGCAGCGGGGTCAAAATTCGGCGCGAGCGCGGGACCGCCGCCGCTCAAATCTTGCAAGCGCACACGAAAGTTGTACTTGCTTCCGTATCGCAATTGTGTGTTTAACGGCGCGGCAGCGTACATGCGGTTCAGTTCGTTTTTCGCCGCGCCTGTGACGCCCGTGCCGGTCTTTGGCGTTTCGGGGTCGCTTTGAACGTCGGGATTCGTCGTCTGGTAAATTTCCGCCGCCTCGTTGTCGGGCAGCACCATGCTCTGCCCGTTCCAATTCGCAAAATACATTGGCAGCCAATAACTCTTGTTCGCGTTCCCATCGAGCTGCGCGGGATACACTTGGTACGGCAGCTCGCCGTTGAAATCCCCAATCGAAATTGTTTCTGCGTTCGGCGCTTTTGTTTTTGAAATCGTCAGTGCAAATTTGCTCTCCACTTGATTGAGCGATTCCCACGCGTTGACATTGTTTGCCGCGTCGCGCACGTCAATCGCGTAGCCGAACACGCCGAGCGGCGCGTCAAGCCGATAATCGGGTTTCGTCACCGTCGGGTCGAGCATCAGCTGGCGCATGTACCAGATTAAAATTTGTTCGTCGTCCCATCCAAGCCGCACGCCGACATCTTTGGTCGGATGCGCGCCGTCGCTTTTTTCCGCGAGCAGGTTGCGGCTGTGCGGTTGGTACGCGTGTACGATTTTGGCAATGCCGTCGTCGTACGCTGCCGTTTCGAGAAACACCTGGTCGTACGTGCCGTCGGGTTTGGGGTCGGGCGCGGCGGCATTCGGTTTGAACAAAACGGGAAACAGAATCGGCGCAAAGACCTGGCGCGGTGCGTCCGCTTTCAGCGGGGGAATGCGCGCCGCGTATTTTTTGATGAACGTGGCATCCGCGTTCTGCTGCGCTTTGTAATCGCTCTGCGCGCCCAAATCCACGTACAGCCAGCCGCCGTTCGGAAAATGCGCCGCGTCAATCTCCACCGTCGTTTCGTACAACATCCCCAACGCTTGCGCGAGCAGCGGCTGACGCAGCGTGTAGGCAAACACTTTGCCCCACGAAATTTTATCGGGACTGCGCTTGAAGCCCGCGACTTGAGCCGCATCGCGCACCGCGCAGTGATAACTGTCGTCCGTCACCGCGTTGCGCGTGCGCGGCGTGGTGAAATTGAACTGCTCGCGGTACGAAAAGGGCAGATATTTTTTGACGGTGAGATTGGGCGTAAGAACGTTTGTCGCGCGGTCTTGGTTCGCGTCGAGGTCTTCGTTCGTCTGCGCGAGATTTTTGATTTCGAAATGTTTGCCGAGCGCGAGAAAGAGGTCTTGCGCTTGCGTTGGACCGGTCGTCGCAAGCGCCTGCGTAGCGTCCGCGCTGAAATTGTTCGGAAAGCGATTCAGCCCCGTGATGATTTTCGCGTCGAAGGTGAGATGCGCTTGCGCGAACGCGGGCGCGTCGGGAATCACAGGCGGCAAAAAATTTACGCCGTCGTGCTGCTCGATCGCGGGCTTGAGCGGATTCTGATTGCGCGGCAATACGACGATGCGCAGCTCCAATGTTTCGCCGTCAAAGAATTGCGGAAAGGGGAGGATGGAAAAACGTTGGTTGGTTTCCATAGTGACTCCTTACGCGATCTGCCTTGACTCGCTCCACGATGTACTGAAACTGATGTCAATCACCAGAAAGAGACTGATTTCGATTGCGAACGTGACTTGCGCGGCGAGGTCGGTGCGTTCTTCGGGTGACGTGATACGCGCGACGGTGCCTTTCGCTTCAATCGTAATCGTGACGCCGATAATGCCGCCCAACAATTCCGCGTGTCCTTGAAAGAGCAGAAATGCCGAGACGACAACTTTGGTTTTGTCGGTGTAAATTTCGACGCCGACGACGTACATGACGCTGACGTTGCCGACGACGGGCAAGCCGACGACAATCTGCGCGCCGAACCCGAATTTCATTCGCAGCGACGGACCCACTGCCGTACTCGCGGCAATGTCGAGATTCACCTGTCCGATGGCGTACACCGTCGCAATCGAGAGCGACACGCACATGACCGAGAGCCGCCCGTAAAATCCCAAATAACCGCCCGCGGTCGGCAAGAGCTGTTTTGCGTCCGTCGTCACCTTGAGCGCGGCGTTGAAAAAGACGCCGAGCTTTAAGCCCGCTTCGAGCTTGAATGGCGCGTTGGGGTCGTTGTACAAAAACATCGGCATCGGAAAGCGCACGACGGGAATTTCCTTCGACGCCTCGAGTTTGTATTCCCACGAACCCGCTTTGTTGCTCATCGCGAGCTTGAGTCCGTTTTGAATCGCCTCTTTATAATTTTCCCCTTGCAGGTCCTGAAGAATTTGCAAAATGTCAATGACAGGTTGCAGCTCTTTGGCAAATTCGATTTGCGGGGAAGGAAAGGTGGGGTCGGCGTCGTTGCCTTTGTACGCGGCTTCGCTGCCGTTTTTCGCGTCCCAATTCGCTTTGATGGTCATCAAGCGTTTGATGGGACCCAAGTCCACGACGATGCCGACGTTCGCCATCTTGCTCTTCCAACGGTCTGCCACCGCGCCCGCCGCCGAATCGAGATTGAAATCGAGCGCGCCCGCGCGATTTTCCAAAATCGGATTGCCGTTCCCATCTTTGAATCCGATTTTTTGCGCGTTGTCCGCTTTGTATTCAAGATAAATTTTGAACGCGCCGATATCAATCAGTGGAAATTCTTTGTTCGGGAGATCGAACGCCTTGAGCGGATTTGCCTTCGCCAGCGCATAACCCGCTTCGTCCAAAATGTTCATCACCTGCAAAACATTTTTACCGCCGTCGGTAAACGCGTTTTGAACGAACTCGTTCGCGTTTTGGTAGAGCGAAATCGCTTGCCCGAAATCCGTGACCGCGTTGCCGATGTTGGGAAAGATGGCTTTGGAATTGGCGATGCGAAACGCGTCCACAAATAGCGGCGGCGTTTTCGTCAACAGCTGTTTTACATTTTGGCGAAACGCGGGCGTGAGAAAAAGAGCTTTTTGTGTGTCGGTGGAAAGCAAAAAGCCGTAATTGGTCGTTTGCGCGATGGGCGCGCGCAAAAGCTCTGTTGGGTCGGCAATGCGAACGAGTTCCTGCGCGGGCGCGGGGTTCACCGTCACGTCATCACCCGCCGGAACAATTTTGCCGATGCGAATGAGCGAGACCGCGTAATCGGACGGCACGGGCGAAACTTGGCCTGTGCCGTTTTCGTGCTTGACCATACTCCACGAACCATCTTTCGGCAGAATCACACTGCCGCGCGCTGCCGCGACAAAAATCGGGTCGCTGCCGTTCGCGGCGAAAGAATTGCTCACATCGAAACGATGGAGCCGCATCTGCTGTCCGCTGTTGGCAATGTTGATGACGACGTTGAACGCGCCGCCGATGCTGCCCGCTTGCGTGAGAATCAGATCGCGAAATGTTTGCACGGTGATGGGGATGCCGCGCGGCGCGACCTGGACGAAACCGAGAATGCGTTTGCCCGGCGCAACTTGTACTTCGATGTCGTTGATGTTTTTCGTCACGTAGCCGCTGACAGGATTTTCGATTTCGACATCCGCGTCAAAATACACGGGCTGCAGCTCGAATTCAAAATCAATGTTGCTTGGCGTGGTGTTCGTGAGCTCTTTGCCGTTTTTGTCAACATATTTTTCGCCGGGCTTGATCGCCATTTTCCCTTTCGGGCGCGTAATCAAATCCGTCTCGCGAATGTCTTTGATGTTGGTCAAGCGCGAAATCACGCCGCGATGAATTTCGTAATTGGCGAAACGTTCGGAAGGAATCAGTTTCGCGGGGTCAGCGGGGTCAGGCACATAGACGTAATAACGAAAATCAAATTTGCCGTCGCTCTCGGCGCGCCAGCCGCTGTCGTAGCGATAGACATAGCCGCTTGCGACACGCCAGAGAGTAATCGTGCGCACGACCTTGATCGCCCACGGATACAGGATGCTTTTGACTTGGATGATTTCGTGCGCGGTGCGTCCGACGAACATATCAAATTTCGCTTGGCTCGTTTCCGCAATCGTCGCTTTGGGATTCAACCAATTGCTAAAGGAACTTGCGCCATAGCCGCTGAGGTCAATGCGTGTGAGCGGCACGCCGCGATCCCGAATCAGTTCGAACGGGTCGAGCAAAAATTCGCGGTTGAAAATTTCCGTCACCGTGCGCCCCAGCGTACTCTCGCCTTGCGCTGAGCCGTCGAAACGCAGCACGTTGTTGATTTGCACCGTGCTGCCCATGAACATATCGCTCTCGCCTTTGCGAAGTGCTTCCCCCCCCCGCAGCTGCAGCGCCCGCGCGCCGACGAATTGCTCCGGCGCGGCGCCGAATGTTTTCGGATCAATCGTGAACGTACTGCCGGGCCGATCACCTGTGCCTGCGTTGTATTTGTTTTGTAAAAGCGCCAACGCTGCGAGTCCGAACGGCAGCCCGAACAACGCGGCGGCGGCAAATTGGTCGTTGCTCTTGAACGCGAGCGCCAAAAAGTCTGTGAGCGGAATCGGCGCGAGCGCGACGTGCTGTGCGCTGTTGTTGACAATGCGCGTCGGTCCGCCATCGTCGGGATAATAGTTGTAACCCTGCTGGGGGTCGCCCGCGATGTCCGGCGCGGTGAGATTGACGACGGGTTCCCACGAAACTTGCGGCACGGTAAAGACGTTCACGTTGCGCGCTTGGCTCACCACGTCCATCCCCTGCACTTGAAGCGGAAATTCATTTGCTGTCGCGTCGGACACATGCACGGCATTGTGTGTGCGTTGCATTGCCATACGGCGGTTGTAGAAAAAGTTAAAACTCACGCCGAGCAAATCCGCGTTCGTGCTGACATCCAACAGGGCAAAAAGTTCATTCCGCAAAAAGTTCGTCGCCTCATCCCAAATCGCGCGATAGTTCGGCAGCGGTTCGTCGCCGGGCACGTCCGCTTGGAGCGCGAGAAGCGGCGCGTTGAAATTGTCGGGGGGCGCGTCAGTGCTTTGCGCGCGACCTTGCGACGGCGCGTCCACATGCGTCAAATCGTGTGCGCCAAATTTCGTAAAGAGCGGATGCGTTTGATGTAGCGTCGCGCTGTTTACGGAAACGTTCGCGTGGTTCATCACCATTCCGCGCGCGAGCTGCGCGTTGGGCGTACTCGTTTGCGTTTGGGCTGGCAACGGCGCGAGTTGGAACGACACTTTCACATCGTCTTGTTGCGGTTCGAGCGGCTTCCATTTGATGTTGCAAATGAGCGTTGCCCACGCGACGGTGGCGGAGGAAGAAACGGAGCGCGTTGCGCTGCCGCGAAATTGAAAACGCAGTCCCGAAAGATTCGCCGCGTACGGGTCGGGGAGCGTTGGGATGTATGCGAGCAAGCCAAAGGTGAGATAGAGATTCGCTTTCGTGACTTTGACGAAATCGTCCGCCAAGTTGCCCCACAAAAATAAACCGCTGACGGGCGTCGTTTTGAAGAGCGCGTTATGCAGCGCGAGCGAAATGGGTTGCGGTAGAACAAGCGGCTTTTGCGTGGGGTCAATGATGTCTTGCAACATATTGTCGTCGAACAAATAGATGTGTTTCTTGGTCTTGCCAACGCTGAGCAAGACGAGCGAATTCTTGGAACGAATTTCGAGGGCGGAAGCCGAAACGGTCACGGGACGGTCGCTCTGCACGTCGGCGTGCGCGAGAACGCTGACGCCTTCGTTCCCCTTTGCGAGCGAAAGATAGAGGAGCGGCGTCGCGGATGGAATTTGCAGCTGCAGTTTCGAGCCGTGCGGATTTTGTTCGTCCGTCCACAAATCAAATTCTTGTTTGCCAAACACATTCCCGGCGCTCGTCTCGCCGAGCAAAATGCTGCCCACGTCTGCGAGCAGGTACGGCTGATTCAGATTCAAGTCACCATCCTGCAAACCGCTCCACGCGCTCGCAAGCCCTTTGCCGCACCGCACCAAAATTCCGCCGATGCCTGCGGCGGGCGATGGATTCGCTACATCAATCGGCGCGGCAGGCAATGCCCACGCGCTCGCCGTGATGGGCGCATCGCCTCGCAAAGAATGAAACGGCGATTGATTGTCGCTGACCTGAAAATTATTTTCCGAACACGCGAACGGAATCAACACGCGCTGCAACGCCGCATCGTACGTCGGTGGCTGCTGCGGCTGGAATTGAAACGACGCTTGATGTCCGTACACCGACCACTGCATGTCGGAAATTTCGTCGAAAGTTCGTCCCTGCGCGGTGAAATGAAACGCGAGCGTGTCGGGCAAATCCAATTCCGCCGCGCGCGCGTCCACACCGTACGGACTCAACGGGTCCGCGCCGCTCACGTTAGGCTGGCGCAAATTGAGATTCACCGCGATGTTCGTATGCGGCGCGACGGTGAATTTGTCGCCGACGATTTGCGGCGGGGCGCTGAATGAAATTGTGCCGCCCTTGATGGTGAGACCCGTGTAAAAATTCGCAGGCGCATTCGGCGCCAACAAGCGCGAGTGAATCCAAACAATGTCCCCCCTTAATTTGTACGAACGCGTCATGCGAACGGGAATGAGATGGTTGTGGACGAAGCGGATGTTCGTACCGATTTTGAACAGCATTACGGGTTCGGGGCTGCCCTGAAGGTAGAGCGCGACGAGTTTTTCGATTTTGTAAAAATCAAACCAGTACTCGCGCCCGTCAAGATGGGTGAACGGACCGATGGTTTGCTGCACCGCCGCGCCGTTCGCCCACGCGGGAACGGAACCGTACAGCGACGCGTCGCGCAGCGGCATCTCGCGCATGAACACGCGATATTCGGCTTCCGTTTTGCGCGTGCTCGCTTTTTTGGCGACGGCGCGGAGGGATGCCGCGCGCGGCGGAGAAATTTTTTCGGGCGCAAAGACATCGGCGCTCTCGAACGCAAAGCGCGTGGTTTTGAGCTCGCGCGCGTCCTCGGGCAGCGCCGTGCGCGCGAGAACTTGATGCAATCGTTTCAATTGTTTTTGGTCTTGCGGAGATTCAGCGACAAGATGTCCGGAAAGTGCGCCGAGCAGGTCAAAAAGCTGTTCCGTATTCATGTGACTCCTCTCATGGCGACCTCATCACGAGCTCCATCGAACCGTTAGGGCAATCGCGAAAAGGCGAGTGGGAATCCGCCAACTGTATCACGCGCGGACGGGGCTTTTCACCCCGAGAGGCAGGCGCTGTGGGTTGCTTGAACGCGCAATGGGCCAACGCGTGAACCAAAAAGGAGAACAATGACCCAGCAGGGTGAGCTGGAAAGTGGAGAAAATTACACTGAAGGTTATACCAAATTTTCAGGGGGCTGACAAGCAGATAAGAAGCAAGCAGTTTATCGCATCATCGCACCGCCGAGGCCGAGCGCTTGGCGCGCATTTTAACGCTAGTGCAGCATTAAACAAGCTCTTGTGAGTCGCGCACAACGAAATCGTTTAGAAAGCGTCTTTCAACGCATCGGTACGCAACACAAGTTGGTTAAGGATGCACTAGAGCAATTTCCTATTTGGTTTGGGGTTTTCCCCTTTGCATCTTTGCGCCTTTGCGTGAGATTTAGTTTTCTCTCCCACTAAACAAATCGGAATCTGCTCCAGGTTAAAATTTCCTGCTCCACTAAAGTAGAACTGTCCGCACTATCTATGAAGCGTGCGACAAAAGTGATTTTGCGCCTCTGAGGAACTCTGTGGGGAAGACCAATCCAAATTTGGGTTCAGCATTCCCAAGCACAAAAAGAATGGGAACGCTGAACCAAAACAAGACAAGTGAAAAAACTATGGCGCGGGCATTGTCGGGCAAGGCGTCGCGCTTGTTCCGCCGCTCGTGCCAGTGGGACAGGGCGTCATGACGGGGTCTATCGGTTCTTCCGTCCCCGTTCCTCCACCCGACGCATTGTCGTTGCCCATTCCCGTTGAGCCGTTATCGTTGGTGTTGGAATTGGTGTTGTCATTGCCGGTGCTGTTGTCATTCGCGTTGGTGTTGGTGTTGCCATTGTCCGTGCCGAGTGTTGGCACCGAAGTCGTCACCGCCGGTGCTGTGCCGCTTGTGTTGTCGTTCGTGTTGCCCCGACGCGAGGCAGGCGCGCACGCCGCAATGACCAGCAAAAGAATCAGCAAAACAATCGGAATTGTACGTTTCATGTTTCCTCCCGGACATGCATTTGAAAATCCGCTGGTCCGGACCTTTGAGGTCGGCGAATCTCTGTCACCGAAGCCTCGAAGCCTCGAAGGTCATGTATCGAACCATTACGCACGATTCTCCAAATGCTTTTAGAGCAAAAATTTTCGTGCGGAGCAATGTCTATAACGACGCGAAAAAAATCATGCGACGTTTTTCAGGATACAAAAGCGCGCAATCCTTTGTCAGAAGACACGGCACACACGATGGGTGTAACACCCCAATGCGTTGTATGGTAACGCAGCAAAGACAAAGCACTGCCTACTCGCCTTGCGTCCGGAATGCGATGCAGCATTCACCGGACACAGGAATCCAATTCCGCAAACTCTATGTGCATTCTCTTTCCAATCGTCCAGCTTCCTCACCCGAAGGCACAAGTTCGAGCCGGTGCGCAGAAAATAAAAATTTTTCGCTCATGCGTTGATAACCGAGTCGCATCGCCTCTTGACGATTGCGCGCTTCCGGCGCATACAGTCCCGCTTCTGTGCGCGCAGTCTCGCGCGCCACAAGGCGAATGCCCCGCAAATTCTCTTTGTCTAAAAACGTCGCAGCCAATTTACCATAGTCTAAAATTCGGACGGACTCGCAGTTCAATTGCGCGCAAATGCCATCTGCCAGAGCATCGTCCGACTCGACGAACACGCCCAATCGTTTGAGGTCGCGGGGCAGAGACAAATCCAATAACCGTATCGCGTACAAAGCCATGCGTACACCAAGCACGTAACGCAGCGAAACATGCCACGACTGCTCCGCCGAGTCGAGTGATGACGTTTGGAGATGGGGATTCAACGGTGAACAATCTATGTTGGCAATCATGTGAGCGTCCGTCCTTTCTGCTGCTGCTCTGTCTTTTGTCGTCAGCAAATGCAATGGGTTGAGCCGAACATGTTTCTACGGGGCTATGCCGCCGCCAAAGCACATGCAGAATATAACGCCGTCGTATCTGCCGTGATAACACAAGACCCCGAAACGGATACATTTTTTCCTGTATCCAGCCGCCCGGACGCGCACGAACCGGCTCCGTTTTTCGTTAGAGTACTCGAATCTACAAGGAGGAACTATGGCAGGCAACAATTCAAATCGGGGTGGACGCGCGTGGAAAGTCGAACGCGCCAGCGTGAGCAAACAAGGACGCGCGCGTCCAAAATCCAACAAGTATTCCAAAACAGACACGGGTAAAAACCCAAAGCCCGGCGAGCGTAACCGCGTATGGGTGGGGGGATATACGCGCGCCGACGGGACAAAGGTCGAGGGCTATTATCGCGAAATCGGCGCTGTGGGTTCACGGTAACGCGAACCCCGTACAAATAAAAAAAACCTTCGAGGTCGGCGTTGGCGCAAAAGTCCACTCGACAACGCATGAGACACTCGAAGGTCTTTTTATTTTGACGCGCTTTTCGCCAGTCGTTCCGCTTCCAGCTGCGCTTGCCGCGCGTAATCTATCGCTTCGCCCAAGACCCGCGCGGCTTCTTGGGGGCTGTGAAAGCCGGTGCTGTTTTCGCTAAAGATGAAATCCCAACGCATTTGCGCTTTGCGAATCAGTTCGCGCGGCGGCGCAAGCTGTTCATCCGTCGCGCCTGCATTTTTCGCGGCGACAAGCGCGTCCATCGCGGCGGCGAGCGCGTCTTCGGCGCGGCGCAACAGCGACGCGGTGGTCGTTTGAATATCTACGATGCGTTGTTTGAGCGCGTCGTCGTCTTGTTTGTGACACTGTCCGCACGATTGCCGCACATTCGTCAAGGGGCTGCGAACCCAGTGGTCGGAAACTTTGATTGCCCCTTCGCGTACGTACGGCATGTGGCAGTCCGCGCACGACACGCCCGATTTGTAATGCAAGCCCGTCGTGAACAATTCAAATTCGGGATGCTGAATTTTTATCATCGGCGCGCCGGTCTCTTTGTTTGCAAAATCTTTGAAACCCGCGTCCGCATAGTACTGGTCAATGTCGTCAATCGTCGTGCCGTTTTTCCACGGGAACGTCAAAATTTTATTATCGCCCGCGAAATAATATTCCACATGACACTGCGCGCACACATACGTTCGCATTTCTTGACGCGTTGCTTTTGTTACATCTATGCCGCGCTGCGTCATCGCGTTCACGAACGCGGGACGCGTAATGCGAAGTTCCATCGTTTGCGGATTGTGGCAATCGGCGCACGTCGAGCCATAATGTAGGGTGCTACTGATTTCTTTGTACGGCGTGACGTTAAATTTTTCCCAACCCATCTGCGCGATGAGCTGCGGCGCTTCGCCCGCATGACAATTCGCGCACGCACCGGGCTGATTCACTGCGTCCTGACGTTTCGTTTCTTTTTGGTCAATCAACGCATAAAAGTGTCCGCGCTCTTCGTTAAAATCTACGCTGAACGCATATCCCGCCCACAAGCGCTTCAAGATGGGATAGCGTTCGAGTTTGTTGATAGGTTGACTGCCGCCAAACGCGGTGGGCGTGTCATCCTGCTGTGTTTTGAGCCATGAGGAATATTCGCGCGGATAATTTTTGCCCCACACTTCGGGATTCAATTCCGTGTCGGAAATGTGCACGAGGTTGAGCGGATATTGCAGCGCCTCATCTTTGCGCGTTTGAATGCTCAATAACAAGAATGTGATCGCGCCGATGACAAGCCCGCCAATCACAAACGCGCCGACGAGCCACACGATTTGTTTGCGATTAAATTTCAACGAATCGTTCATAGAGTTCTCCGCGACTTATTTTCCGTGTCCGACACCGGCATGACACGTCAAGCAATCCGTCGGTTTATTCGACTGCGGATGCAAAATTTCCGAAACCGCGTCTTGATGGCAATACACGCACGCGTCCTGCGTCACCGCGCGATTCAATTCTGTGATACGAATCGGTTCTTGAAAATTTCCCAACGTGAATGCCCGGCTGTGATTGAAACCGTTCAACGCTTTCACCGCGTATTTTGCGGCGACGGAATCGTGCGAGGTGTGACAATCGTTGCATGTTGCGTTGACGCGATGCGGCGAACGATTCCACCCATCGAATTGGTCGCGCATGATGTGGCAATTCGCGCACGCGTTCGGGTCATCCACCAAATACGAATAGCCCTGTGCGTACACGAACGTGAAACCCACGAGAAAAAAAATTGCGCCTGCGAGCGCAGCAATCACGAGCGCCACGCCGAACGTGGGCAGAAACGGCGCGACGCGGCGCCACAAATTTTTTAACCGATGCATGAGCGAGAGTTATTTTACAAAAGCATCGCGCAAAAGTAAATGACATCTGTACCGAAAAACAAGAGAGACAAGCCCCATGCGCTTGTCTCTCTTGTTACTCTGATTTTTATTGCGTTTGAATTTCGTCGAACGGCGCCGCAGACTCGAACGATTCGCCAAATTCATCACTCCACACAAACACATCCGCGTCCGGCGCAATTCCAAACGCTTCGCCTTCGAGCATCACGTCGAAATTAGGGTCAACCCCAAACACTTCTCCAGACACTCCGTCCGGTAACACCTGCAAAGATTTGTGCCCTGGTGTGAGATTATAGTTGAAACGAAAACCGCGCGACAAATCAATGTTCTCGGGCGTGAGCCGCGCT
Organism: uncultured Chloroflexota bacterium; assembly: GCA_937870825.1. Lineage (GTDB taxonomy): Bacteria > Chloroflexota > Anaerolineae > UBA4142 > SHND01 > SHND01. Next base: position 19,013 of record CALMZO010000321.1, read on the forward strand.
TTCCATTGATTCGCTTGCACTTCCGAAATCAAGCCGAGCGCGAGCAATTTGTCAATCTGCGCTTTTCGATAATCAATCATCGCTTGCTTGACAGTTGCTTCCTCCACGCCTTGCGCTTTGGCAATCTCGGCGAGCGATTTGCCTTGCGACAATTGTTCAACCAATGCTTTCGGCTCAAGCTTTAACACTTTTGCCACCGCGTCGAGTTGTTCCAAACCGCCGCCGATAGCGCCAAAACCGAGAGTGCCGCCGGGGAACCCTCTCCCAAAAATGGGACCGTGATTGCGCGGACCGCGCGGCGGCAGATTATGATTCGGCAATCGCTGCGCGACGCGCGGCAATCGAATCGGCGCAATGATATTTTTGGCGTCAATGCGCGCTTTGATAACGTCGCCTTGTTCTTGCGTTATGCGCCCATCTTTCACCGCTTGGTCAATCATTTCTTTGCGCGCTTCCACCGCTTTTGTTTTCAAATCCTCCGCGCTCACACCGAGTTTGCCTGCGAGCAATGTCCAAAATGTATCGCCGATAGTGGATTGGGTTTGTGTTTTCGGCGCGGGTGTCGCACCCGCGTTCGGCGTCGCCGTTGCCGCGCCTTGCGCGAATGCCGTGTTTGTCGCGGGCAGATTCGACGTTTGCCACAACACGATTACGAACGCGGCAAGAATCAAAATTATTCCAAACCCCAAACCGACTGCGCGTGCTTTTGTCATACTGACCTCCATAAAAAATAATTGCGGAGCAGAAACTGCGTAGCGCGAATGGCATATCGCCTATCGCGAACAACGAACAACTAATCCACACATTCCCAACACAACACGGGTTGCGCCGCGGGTCTCACAAAACGCTGCTGCTGTCCCAACACGACGCCGATAAATTGCGCGTCAAATTCATCGTGCGATTCAAATTTGTTCGGCACGCCGACGACAAAGATGCGTTGCCCCACGCGCAAACTCTTTAACGGCACGCGTTGACGCGGACCCATTTGAATCACCGTTTCGCGTCCTGCGCGTATCTTCCACGTGCGTCCCGTGCGCGGTTCGCGCAAACGAATCACATTGCCTTGAATCGCATCAATTGCGCCGAATGTCCCGCGCGTTTGAACTGCGTCAGGGGCAATGTATTCCCAACTCGGCGCGTTACGTGGCGGCGCATCCGGCGCGTTACGCCAAACGCTGCGGCTGCCCATCACCGCGCCGACGGCGAACGAAAGCGCGAACAACAAGCAGAACGCCAAAAGGAACACGGCTTGTTTCACCGTCAGCGCGCGATTCAACCCATTCACAAAACGTTCCCGCATAATCAGTTATCCCGCCGCGCGCATTGGCGCGCGCATATTCCAACGCGAAAACAACCATATCGCGACGAACAACATCACCACACTCACTCCCACATTCAGCCATGGAATCGCCGCCGCCAACGCGCCCCACGCTTCGCTCGGATACAGCGTCACGATTTCCGGCTGTGTCGTATAGTTATAGACGAGTTCAAATGCGCCGTTCGCGCGCAGTGTGAACGCGGTTTGATACGCTAACGCGAAACCGAGCAACGCGGTGAGAAGCGTTGCAATGCCGAACCACTTGTTTGTTTGCGCGTTCGGTTCTCGCGCGTCGCGCGGCAAAGTCGCGATGATGCGCGCAGACAAATCACTCGCAGGTTCCGCGCGCCCGATTTCTTGCAACGCGCGTTCCATGCGTTCGTCTGTGGTTTGTCGGGAGCTTGCCCCGAGCGCAGTCGAGGGGTCGTTCGTCATTCGTCAATTTCCAACAATTCGCGCAATTTCATTTTCGCGCGATGCAAGTGCGTACGCACCGTGTTGAGCGGCAGGTCGAGCGCGGCGGCTATTTCTTCGTACGACATTTCTTCGGTATAGCGCAGCGCAATCACCGTCCGATACAGCGGCGGCAAGAGTTCCAATTTCGCGCGGACACGTTCATACAATTCCGCATCACTCACCGCGCGCAACGGGTCACACGCATCGTCGGGAAAAGCTGGCTCGTCGTCCGCGTCAAGCGATTGCGTCAGCACTAATTTTTTTTGCTCCGCCCAATCGCGGCACAAGTTCACCGCAATTTTTACAAAATACGGTTTGAGTGGTTTGTCGAGTGCAAGACGCGGCAGCGCATTCCACGCGCGCAAAAAAGTTTCTTGCGTTACGTTTTCGGCTTCGTGCGCGTCCTGCGTGAAACGATACGCGACGTTGTAAATTGCGTTCGTGTACCGTTTGACCAATTCCGCAAACGCGCGCGGGTCGCCTTGCACATGCTGCGCGACCAGTTCCACATCCGTCGCGCGGCGAAATTCTGTGACGCGCGCATTGGGAACAAGCCAACGCCGCTGCGACGATGGAAGGCGCGCGGCAAACAAACTCGCCGCAGGGGAAGGTAACGCGTGGGCAGTCATGGAACAATAAACTACACGGAAATTTCGCGAAAAAGTTTCAAACAGCATAGCATCGCCGGATTCAAGAAAAATGAGAATTGTGTAAAAAGAGATTTCATCAAACTCTCACGCGACCTGCACAACTTTTCCATAGGTGTTTTGTAAAGTGAAAGCATAAACCGCAAGCAATTCGAGTCCTTGGAAGGGAACAAGTCTGAATTGCTTGCAGATGAAAAATCATTGGAGGAAAAACACAATGAACAAGTGGTTCAAAATTATCGGCACCGCCGTCGTCGTGGGCGTTATCACCGTCGCCGCGTTTGGCGCGGTGGCATCGGCGCAATCGCCAACGCCAACGACACCGACTACGCCCAGCACGCAGCCGAATCAACAACCGGGCTGGGGCATGTTTGGTTTCGGTCACGGTTTTAAATTCTTTGGGCACGGCGGGCAAGGTTCGCTGATTACTGCCTTTGCGCGCGCGCTCGGCACCACCGAAACCGATTTGGTGACAGAACTGCGCGCGGGCAAAACGTTGAATGAACTCGCGCAAGCGAAAAACGTGAATACCGCGACGGTCATTTCGGATTGGTTGAAAACGTATCAAGACGCGTTGACGACCGCCGTAACCAACACTCAACTGACGCAGGCGCAAGCGGATGCCATCCTTGCTCTGAAAAAAGCCAATGCCGAAGCGGCGTTGAATTTCAAGTACGACCCGAGCCGTGTTCCGCAGCGCGGCGTTGGCGGATTCGGCGGGTTCGGCGGAATGCGCGGTGGACCGCGCCGGGGCGGACTGCACGGCTGGTGGGGTCTTCCAAATCAACAGCAAGCCCCCTCGGGGACGCAACCGTCCAACTAACCTTCTCCTCCGTAGAGACGTTCCGGTGCGGTGACGCGGAACGTCTCTATCGTTTCCGGATATAATCCCATCATGGCGCAACGAATTTTGGTGGTAGATGACGACAAGCAAATTGTGCGTTTGCTGAAAACGTATCTGGAAGAAGCAAGCTATCACGTCCTCACTGCATATGACGGTGCGGACGCGCTGCGCGTCATTCGCCATGAGCAGCCCGATTTGATTGTTCTCGATATTCAACTGCCAAAACAGGACGGCTGGGAAATTACGCGGCGCTTGCGCGCGGATGAAAACCTCGCGGCGATTCCAATTTTGATGTTGACCGCGCGGGTACAAGACATGGACAAAATTCTTGGCTTGGAACTCGGCGCGGACGATTACTTGACCAAACCTTTTAACCCGCGCGAAGTGGTGGCGCGCGTGCGCGCGATTTTACGCCGCGCGAGTTCCCCCCCCCCTCAAGCGCGCGTTTTGCAGCACGGCGCGCTGCGGCTCGATTTGAATCAACACCAGCTGACGCTCGATGGGGAAACGATTGAATTGACGCCGACCGAATTTGCGCTCCTCAAAACCTTTATGGAGCATCCGCGTCACGCATTCACGCGCAGCGAATTGATTGAAAAAGCGATGGGCTATGCGTACGAAGGTTTGGAGCGGACACTCGACAGCCACATCAAAAATTTGCGCAAAAAAATTGAAACCGATTTGAGCGCGCCGCGTTTTATCGAAACGGTGTTTGGCGTCGGTTATCGGTTCAAGGCAGACGCGGCGGAGGATGTCAAGGCGGGGGCTGCCGAATGAATCGCTTGTGGGTACGTTTGCTCTCGGCGTTCATCGCGGTCACGCTTGTCGGGGTCGGCATGGTCGCGGTGTTGGCGAACGCGCGCGCCGACCGCGACTTTCGCAATTTTCTCGCGGCGCAGCAGATGGAACAACAACACGCGCTCGCGGAAACACTGGGCGCGTATTATCAACGAAACCAAAGTTGGCAGGGCTTGGCACGCGGTCTGGATTTTGGAGCGCGGCGCGGCAATCGCGGCAGGCGTGAACCGATTCCTACGATTGCTGATGCGAGCGGAACCATCATCTATGATGCGCGCGTCGTCAATGTGGGAACACCGCTCGACGCGCAGCAAAAAGCACACGCGCTGCCCATCACGAGCAATGGGGAAACCGTCGGCTATGTCGTCTTTGGCAATTCGAACGCGAATCCGATGGGGCTGGTCCTCGAAACTTCCGAGCAAAATTTTCTCGGGCAGTTGCGCGGCACGCTGCTGCTGGCGGTTCTGCTCGCGGGCGCGTTCGGCGTCGTTCTGAGCATTGTATTGAGTCGCACGCTGACCGCGCCGCTGGCAAATTTGGCACACGCTGCGCATCGTTTCGCCGCGCGCGATTGGAGTCAGCGCGTCAAGGTACAGGGCGCGCAAGAAATTGCGCAAGTGGCAAGCGCGTTCAACGCGATGGCGGACGATTTACAAAGGCAAGAAGCGGTCCGGCGCAACATGATTGCGGACATTGCGCACGAACTCCGCACCCCGCTCGCCGTCATACAAGGCAATTTATCCGCGATGCTCGACGAGGTGTATCCGCTGGACCGCGCAGAAATCGCGACGTTGTACGATGAAACGCGTCTGCTCGCGCGCCTCGTGGATGATTTGCGCGAACTCGCGTTGGCGGACGCGGGGACACTCGCGTTGAATGCAACGAGTGTAAATTTGCGCGATGTTTTGCAAAACGCCGCGACGAATTTTTCCATCGCCGCCGACGCGCAAAATGTTCGCATGGAAATCGCGCCGCTCGAAAATGTGTCAACCGTTCGCGCGGACGCAGACCGCGTCGCCCAAGTGCTGCAAAATCTTTTGGCGAACGCGCTGCGGCACACGCCCGAAGGCGGAACAATTACGCTTGGCGCGGTTGTCGAAGAGAAATTTGCGCGGGTGTTTGTGCGCGATACGGGGGAAGGAATTTCGCGCCAAGATTTACCGCACATCTTTGAACGCTTTTATCGCGCGGACAAATCGCGCGCACGTTCGACCGGCGGCACAGGTTTGGGACTTGCGATTGCGAGAGCGTGGGTCGAAGCGATGGGCGGAAAAATTGGCGTGGAGAGTGAAGTGGGAAAAGGCAGTACGTTTTGGTTCACACTGCCGAAAAACTAATTTCCCTTATTTCCTTTTCTTCCCCAAAAGAATGCTCGCACCGCAGAGCAGGAAAGGAAGGAAATTATTTTATGATTCCCGCCGCCCTCTGCGCCGCCATCAACGTATTTTGCATCAACATCGCAATCGTCATCGGACCGACGCCGCCGGGAACAGGCGTAATTGCGCCCGCGACCTCTTTTACGTTTTCAAAATCCACATCGCCCACCAAACGTTTGCCCGATTTTTTTGTCGCGTCGGGAATTTCGTTAATGCCCACGTCAATCACCGTCGCGCCCGGTTTCACCCAATCCGCTTGCACAAATTTTGGTTTGCCGATGGCGGCGACGAGAATGTCCGCGTTGCGCGTGATGCTCGGCAAATCGCGCGTGCGCGAATGACAAATCGTAATCGTCGCGTTGCGATGCAGCAGCAAAAACGACATCGGCAAACCGACAATGTTCGAGCGTCCCAGCACCACCGCGTTCGCGCCTTCGATTTTCGTCCCCGCCGCTTCAATCAAATAAATACAGCCGAGCGGCGTACACGGCACAAACATCGGTTCGCGATTTTTCATCGAAAGACGCCCGACGTTGAGCGGCGAAAATCCGTCCACGTCTTTTTCAATCGGAATCGCGCCGAGAATCGTTTCCGCGTCAATGTGCGCGGGCAATGGGAGTTGTACGAGAATGCCGTGAACGTTCGAATCGCGCCCAAGTCCCTGCACCACCTCCAACAATTCCCCTTGCGAAATATCGGCAGGCAAAGGGTTGCCGTACGAATTCATCCCCAGGTCCGCGCACGCTTTTTGTTTTGAAGCGACGTACACGCGCGAATCGGGACGCTCGCCGACGAGAACGGTGGCAAGTCCGGGCGTGATGTTGTATTCCGTTTTCAGGTACGCGACATGTTCTTGTACTTGATTCTTTACATTTTCGGCGATGGCTTTGCCATCAATCAGAGTGGCTGACATAGTTTGTCCTTTGTAATGCTATAATTCGAGTATGGCAACACAAGTGGTTGAGCGTAAACAAAAATCGCGGCGACGTGCGCCAACGCGCTATCCGGGGCTCTCTGTGCGCGAAGCCCGCGCCGTGGATGCGTTTCGTCGCGAGTTGCGCGCGATTTTGCCGAATGGTGAACTGAAAAGTTTATATTTGTACGGTTCCAAACCGCGCGGGGATTCAGACATCCATTCTGATATTGACCTCTTTTTGGTGTACGACGATGTGACGGAGGAACAGGAAAAGAGCTTGGGCGAATTTTCGACCAAACAATTAAGCAAGCCACCGTATATTCACCTTTTCATCTATCCTGCGAATGTGGTTGCACAGGATAACGGTACAAGTCCTTTGCTGCACAATGTTAGTCATTATGGAATTCTTTTGGAGGGAACACCTGTGCCGAAAAAAGAAATTAATCGTCAGCGCGTCGCAGAAAAACATCTCAGCAATGCTCGCCGGAATTTGCTGCTCGCCAAGACCGCGCTTGACACCGATGATTACAATAATTCAATTTCCCTGTCCTACTATGCCGCATACTATGCCGCTGGCGCAGCGTTGGTAACCAAAGGGCTCGTCGCCCAATCGCATATCGGCACCGAAACACTTCTTACACAGCACTTTATTCGCGCAGGTTTGATTCCACAATCGTTCAAGGGACTTTTGGGTGGCGGACACCAGGCGCGAGTCAGAGCAGTTTATACCGATGCGTACGAGACGAATCCCGCTGAATTTGGTCGGGGTGATGCAGATTATTGGCTTGGACGCGCGCGCGAATTTGTTTCGTTTGTCGAATCATCTCTCGAAACTTGGCTAGCAGAATCACCCAGCGCGAATGAAGCCGAATGAGTCGCAAAAACCTGCGGCTCATTTTTTTTCAAATGAATTACGATCCATTCAACGCAAACACCGATTCATGTTGATGCGCGGTGGCAATCAATTCCGCTTGCTCGCGTTCGCTCATCGGTTGAAAATTTTCGCACGCGTCGAGTTGCGCTTGCAACAAATTTACATCTCCCGCCATACAAATCCCCGTCACATCGTGCGACAAGACAAAATTGACGGCGGTTTGAATCTCATCGCGTTCGACAAAGGGAATATACCACGTCGTCGCGTGGCGATGCGTCTCACGCCAAACGCCTCTACCAATCGCTTTGATAATCATCGTCCCCACATCGCGCTTGCGGCATTCCTGCAATAACGTATGCGTGTCGCGGCGATACGTTTCATTTGCGAATTGCACAAAGTTGATGGGGAACAGAATTGAATCGAAATCGAAACGACGCAACGCCTCGAGAAAAATCGCGGGCGAGTCGTTACCGTGTCCGGTGATGCCGATGGCTTTCGTCAGCCCCTGTTCGCGCGCGTCGAGAATCGCGTCGAGCGCGCCGCCGGGGCGCAGCGCCTCATCCAGTTGTTCTATGCGCGTTATCGCGTGAATTTGATACAAATCGAAATGGTCGGTCTTTAATTTGTCCAACGAGCGGTGCAATTCCTCCCGCGCGCCTTGCTGTGTGCGCTCCAGGGTTTTGCAGCCGAGAAAAAATTGGTCGCGTACGCGCGGCATCCACGGACCGACCAACACTTCCGCTTTGCCGTACGAAGGCGCAATGTCAATGTGATTCACGCCCGCCGCAATGATTTGTTCCATCGCGCGGTCTGCCACATCCTGCGTTGTATCCCACAATGCCGCGCCGCCAAAGATGGCGACGGTACTTTGATGTCCTGTGCGTCCGAATTTTCGTTTTTCCACCTCACAACCTCCTCTTGACACGCGAACCATTTTTGGTACACTCTAAATCAATGTCAAGCAATGGGAAATCCCAACGCGCAACAAAGCTCCCATTCCAAGTTGTTTTTTATCGCACCGATTCAGACAACGAACCTGTACGCGAATGGTTAAAAAGGTTAGAACGCGATGCGCGCAAAGTGATTGGGGAAGACATTAAAACAGTTCAATTTGGCTGGCCGCTTGGGATGCCGTTGGTACGAAAACTTGAGCCAGGGTTATGGGAAGTCCGCTCCCACATTGCACAGGGGATTGCGCGCGTTCTGTTCACCGTTATTGAAAACAAAATTGTTTTACTTCATGGATTTATCAAAAAATCCCAAAAGACCCCACCGTCCGATTTGGCAACCGCAAGGAAACGACTTGCAAGTTTTGACACCGAGGATTAGAGATGAACCAGAAACATGTAGGCAGCGACTTTGACGACTTCTTGCGCGAAGAAGGGTTACTGTCCGACGCAACCGCGACGGCTCTTAAACGCGTTATTTCCTTTCAGATTGCGCAAGAGATGAAAAAACGCAAACTCACCAAAGCAGCGATGGCGAAACAAATGAAGACGAGTCGCTCCGCGCTTGACCGTCTGCTCGACCCCAGCAATTCCTCTGTTACTTTGCTGACATTGGAGCGCGCTGCCTCCGTCTTGGGCAAGCGTCTTGTCGTCAAGCTTGCCTAACCTGTTTTTCGTATTGTTGCGTCACTCTCTATCCAACAATTTCCCCAGCACTTTCAACAAATCAATAAACACCGTGAGCCGCGCGCGCATGAAATTTTTTTGCAGCGCGATGGTGTCGCCAAATTCCATTGTGTTGTCGTTGCGCGAATCGTTTTGCGCCCATTGCGGCTGACCGTTCGGATTCGGGCTGCTTGTACTTGCAAATGCGAACCAATAATCGCCGACGCGTTTCGCCATCGCGCGGTCTGCGTCGGTAAAGACACCTTTGTATTCGGGCGTCACATCCTCCGAATTGAATACAAACACGATTTCGCCGCCGTGCGGCACGCCCAATGCCCATTGGGTTTTGAGATTCGCAGGCACGTAACTGAAATAGTACCGCCAACTCGGGGCGCGCGCGGAATGCAAGTCCGACATGCGTCTGACAAACGAAGTGAACACGAGGTCACGCACGAGTTCACTTCCGAGCTGTTCGTTGTTGTTGACGCCGGGATACAACGGCTTGAGCGCGATTTTGAAAATCCCCATCTTTTTAATCACATCGGCGGGGTCAATCCCAAATCCTTCGGCAACCGTTGCTTCATTGCTGTTGCTGCCAATGATGAGCGGCACAGCGGCTTGATTCCCTTTTTGAAAAATATCGAGAATCGGTTCGGGCAGTGCGGCATCGCCGAGAATAAAAACGGGCGCGAGCGTCTGGTTCTTGGCGTTCAGCGGCGTAAATTTTTCCGCAGGCACCGCGCGCAATTCCTCCAACGTCGCATTCGCGCCGGGCAAGCCGAGCGCGTCCGCAACATGGATGCCCGCTTGCAGCGCTTTCGCGCGCGTATTGCTCGGAATGCCGTACGGGCTTTCCGCGATGCCTTTGTGAAATAGTCCGCGCGCGAGCGGCGAGGCGAACAACGTCAGCACACTTTGCCCGCCCGCCGATTCCCCGAATATCATGACATTGTTTCGGTCGCCGCCGAACGCGGCGATATTTTCTTGGACCCATTTCAACGCGGCGATTTCGTCGAGCAGTCCATAATTCACCGGACCGTTCGGCGCTGCCCGGTCGAGCGCGGGATGGGCAAAGAATCCGAGATGTCCGAGACGATAGTTGATTGTGACGACGACCGCGCCGCGTTGTGAAAGAAACGCGCCGTCGTACAACGGCGAACCGCCATCGCCAATCACCAACGCGCCGCCGTGAATCCAAACCATGACCGGCAATTTTGCATTCGGGTCCGTGTTCGGCGTCCACACATTCAAGTACAAACAATCTTCGCTCTGCGGACCATTCGTGCCTGCGCCTTGGATTTTTGCGTTGGGCTGCGGACACGCAGGGCTAAACGCGTTCGCTTGCCGTACACCATTCCACGCGGCGACGGGCTGCGGCTCGCGCCAACGCAATTCGCTCACAGGCGGCGCGGCGTACGGAATTCCTTTGAAGACATTCAAATTATTTTCGCGCGCGCCTTCGAGTTCACCGGAAGAAATTTTTACGCGCAGCGCGCTGGAGGAAGAATCAATTGTGGGTGTTATAGGCGGAGGGACCGTTGTGGCGATGATGGACGCGGGGCTCGGGGGAATGGTAGGAACAGTCGTCGGTGGTGGTACAGCAGGAGTTGCACATGCGAATAGGACAGACACGAACGCAATCGTGACACCAATTATGAAATGAAATCGCATCGAAGGTCCTTTGTGCGAGGGTTTGATGGACAACGTACATGTTACCGCACGCGCATGTACGTTTGAGGAAACCCGCCGCCTGAGCTGATGGGCATCAATACCAATTCGTCGCCGATGAGTGAAACGCTATAAGCAGAGCGCCCGCTCGTAGCAATGAGTAACGTCGAGCCGTCAAAACTGTACGAATTCTTGTCAGCCCAACCATCACCACGCCTGCCATCAATCAACACTTCGCCGTCCGGCAAAAACTCGTACGTTACTTTGCCATCGCCGGTTTGCCATTTGCCAACGAGATCATCACGCACCAACAAATAGCGTGCGCTCATTCCTGCGAGCAGCAGCATCAAAAGAATGACAATGGCTTTGGCAAAGCGATTCCACATAAGCACCGTCCTTTCTCGTGACTGTTACATTTTTGATAGCTGCTCACTCACTTGAATAACTATCGCACCATCGCACTACAACACTATCGCACTCTACTAAAACAACCCCATCACCTTACCCGTTTTCAAATCCAAATCCACGTCATAAAAAACAGGACGCGTCGGGAGACCGGGCATCGTTCGCATCGAGCCGACGAGCGGATACAAAAAGCCCGCGCCCACGCTTGCGCGAATGTCGCGGATGGGAATGCGAAATCCGGTCGGCGCGCCTTTCAACGCGGCGTCGGCGGTGAAACTCAAATGCGTTTTCGCCATGCAGATTGGTAAATCGGCGAACCCATTGCGTGTGTACAATTC
>CALMZO010000322.1 GCA_937870825.1 uncultured Chloroflexota bacterium
TTGTGCAAAGCGTTTGAAAATAGCAATTGGCAGTTTTGCGATGTCCTTCTTGTTCTTTGACATCTGAAAAGTCGGTTGTCGCCACAATTCCAGGCGCACGGCGGCGAGCGCATCGCTGAAGGTTGGACGTGGTTTGGCATACCACGCGGTTTCGCGCACAAGCACTTTGCCGCATTGCGCCAAACGATGTGCGAGCACGGTAATCAAGGAGAACAGCCCAAACAGGGCGGGCGTTGTCCGGAGAATGGATTGGTCCGACCATTGGCGCTGCGTTTCGACGCCGAGATGCTCACGGACTTCGCGCTGTGTCACTTCCATTTGCCAGCGTTGAATGAACCATTCAATGATCTGCAAAGGTGTGATGTTCAAGTCGGTGCAGAGCAAGGCTTGCGTTTTGAACCTGCCCATCGGATCGCGCACGATGACCCAACGAATCGGTAAAGGCGGCTGGCCACTGTGATACCAAACGGCGGTCTGGCTTGTGAATTCGATGGTGCGTTTGACTTCGCCATACCAGTGCCGCATCACCTGTGTCGTCCAAACGGTTGCGGGATCCGTCGCCACGGCAAGCAAGGTGGGCAAGCGTTTGCCTTTCTTGCGCGGACGCCCCTTGGCTTGCAGCGGGCGTGGCGGTGCGGGTTCATACAATGCGGCATCCATCCGAAAGCGCACGACCATAATGATTGGCTTAGGAAGTTGAGTCATCCGCCACAGAAATTCAATCACGGCATAACTACTATCTGCGATAAAAACAATGGTTCGGTCGGGCAGCCAGTGCCGCACTTGCAATAAGGCTTGGCGCATCACATCGGTCAGTTTCTTGTGGGCGCGCCCACTTTGTTCATAAAAGCGTTCCGAAGGTGCCAAGACAGTCAAGAACGGTAATGCCCAAATGCGTTCCGCAAACGGAATCAGCGCCAAGAGCATCAGTGTCACCCAGCGCAAGCCACTGGCTTTGACAAAGTGACTGTGGCTGGAGCGTACCGGATCACGATAAATGCCTTTGGCTTTGATTTTGGCACCGCGCCGGCGTTCAATCGTTTCATCGCCGCCGATGACAAGTGGGCCTGTCGGCACAAAGGTCGTTACCAATAAACGCAGGAGCGTTTGACTTACCGCATGGCTCGACCACCGCGCGCGCTGCAACACGCGATGATAATTGACGAAATGTTTTTCTGTACTCAGTCCCATCACGCGTAAGAGCGCTGTAACCGTGCGTTGCCCGCGTGCCAGAATCGCGCCTGTGACCAAGACCTGCACCAGCGGCCACAATTGCGGCGAAAAGTGAATCGCGAAGAATGCTAAAACATTGGTATACTCGGTTTGCAAGGTGAGCCTCGGTCGAAGATTCTTGGCGGAATCCTTTTTGACCAGCTTACCTTGCTTTCGTTTATTTCACAATGGACAAAGTCCAGCTTAGCCCTCGTCCCTCAGTCCTCTGATTCCATTTGGGCACTCCTCGATGTCTCGTTCGAGGTCAAACAGGGCGAAGTCGTCGGCATCATCGGACGCAACGGCGCGGGCAAAAGCACCCTTCTTAAAATTCTCTCGCGCATCACCGCGCCGACATCGGGTGTGGTCAAAGTCAAAGGACGCATCAACTTTTTGTATGCGGATTGAGGAAACATCTTGAGCGTACCTTCCCAAAGTCCCATTTTGCCTCAAGTCCAAGTTCCACATCTCCGAATTCGCCCCTCGCGCGGGTGGACGGCACTGCATTTGCGGGATGTGTGGGAATATCGTGAGCTGTTGTATTTCCTCGTGTGGCGCGATGTCAAGGTGCGCTACAAGCAGACGCTGCTCGGCGTTCTGTGGGTGGCACTGCAACCGCTCGCGACGACGATTGTTTTCACGCTCATCTTTGGAAACCTCGCCAAAATGCCGTCAGACAATTTGCCGTATGCGGTGTTTGCGCTCGCGGGACTCTTGCCGTGGAATTATTTTGCGGGGGCAATCGGACGCGGCGGGTCGAGTTTGGTCGGCAGTGCGAACTTGATTTCCAAAGTGTACTTTCCACGACTCATCGTTCCGATTTCGAGTATTCTCGCGGGGCTCGTGGATTTTGCCATCACCTTTCTCTTGCTGGTCGGACTGATGCTGTATTACGGTTACTTGCCTTCTGTCTCGTGGCTGCTTCTGCCGTTCTTTCTCCTGCTCGCGATTGCAACGGCACTCGGGGTGAGTTTGTGGTTGAGCGCATTGAACGTGCAGTATCGCGATGTGGGCTACCTTATCCCCTTTCTCGTACAGTTGTGGTTCTTTGCCACGCCGGTGGTGTATCCATCGAGTTTGATTCCCGCGCCGTGGAACGTGTTGTATGCGTTGAATCCAGTCGCAGGCGTCGTCGAAGGATTTCGCTGGGCGCTGTTTGGTAAAGGCAGTGCGCCGGGAGTGATGCTGTTGATTTCGACAGTCGTGGTCGCGGCGCTCGTTGTGAGCGGATTGTTTGTATTCAAGCGGATGGAGCGGACGTTCGCGGATGTGGTTTGAGTGGTCCAAACTACGCGTGACTATTGAGTGAGGCACATTGATGTTTGATTGGAGGGACAAAGTCATTCTAATTACGGGCGGTACCGGCTCGTTCGGCAAAAAATTTACTCAAATTATGCTGGAAAGGTACAACCCCAAAAAGCTTATTATTTTCAGCCGCGATGAATTGAAACAACATGAAATGCGGCAAATATGGAATGACGCCATAATTGGTGCGTCTATCCGTTATTTTATTGGCGATGTGCGTGATCCAGACCGCCTACGCCGCGCGATGCAAGGTGTAGATATCGTCGTACACGCTGCCGCGCTCAAACAAGTTCCTGCTTGCGAATACAATCCAATTGAAGCCGTGATGACCAATGTCATGGGCGCGCGCAACGTGATCGAGGCAGCGTTAGACTGTCAAGTGAAGCATGTGCTTGCGCTGAGTACGGACAAGGCAGTGAATCCAGTCAATCTATATGGGGCGACAAAACTCGTGGCAGAGAAACTCTTTGTACAGGCGAACTCGTATCGCGGCCAAGCCGCGACGCGTTTCAGCTGCGTACGCTACGGCAACGTAGTGGGAAGTCGCGGCAGTGTTGTGCCTTTGTTTCTTGAACAAAAGAAAAATGGAAAGATACGGGTTACCGACCCGCGCATGACGCGATTTTGGATCACTCTGGAACAGGGGGTCGAGTTTGTCATTCGTTCTATCGAACAAATGCTCGGGGGCGAAGTGTTTGTGCCAAGAATCCCGAGCATGCGAGTTATAGATTTGGTCGCCGCTGTCGCACCTGAGTGTGAGATCGAGTATGTGGGAATTCGTCCCGGCGAAAAAGTACATGAGGTCTTGGTCTCCGAAGATGAGGCGCGGAACACACTTGAATTTGACGACATGTATGTTATTCAACCGACACATCCATGGTGGTCGGGCGCGAACTGGGACTCGGGTAAGTCATTGGCACCTGATTTCTCGTACTCGAGTCTCAATAATCCGCATTGGCTGACAGTTCGAGAGATGCAAGCACTGGTCGAATGAACAAAAAGCAGACTTTAGCATTATATGGTGGTCCGCCAGTTCGAAGCACACTGCTGCCGTATGGTCGCCAACAAATTTCGGAAGAGGATATTGATGCGGTTGTCAATGTGCTGCGTTCGGATTGGTTGACGACGGGACCGAACATTGAGGAATTTGAAGATGCCGTCGCAGCGCGCCTTGATGCAAAATACGCAGTGGCGTTCAGTTCGGGAACGGCGGCGTTACACGGCGCCGTGTTTGCTGCGGATTTGGGCGCGGGAGATGAAGCGATTACGTCGCCATTGACCTTTGCGGCGACAGCAAATTGTTTGTTGTATCAAGGCGCGACGCCGTTGTTTGCCGATGTATGCGTGGACACGCTGACGCTCGACCCGAACGAAATTTTGAAACAACTCTCGCCGCGCACGAAAGCGATATTGCCGGTGGATTACGCGGGACATCCGGCAGACCTCGACGCCATTCAAGAGATTGCGCGCGAAAAAAATGTGATTGTGATTCAAGATTCGGCGCACGCGCTTGGCGCGACGTATCACGGGAAAAAAGTGGGCAGCATCGCCGACATGACAATGTTTTCGTTTCATCCTGTCAAGCATATTACGACGGGTGAAGGCGGAATCATCACGACAAACAGCGCGACGTATTACGAACGATTGAAATTGTTTCGCAGTCACGGTATCAATTCCGACGCGCGCAAGCGGCACGAAGCAGGCACCCTTCATCCTTCAGGGCAAGCTTGGTTTTATGAAATGGTTGCGCTCGGTTACAACTATCGGCTCACTGACATTGGCGCGGTGTTGGGGCTTTCGCAGTTGAAACGTCTGGACGCGAATCTGGCGCGGCGACGCGCGATTGCGGCGCGTTACACGCAAGTCTTTCATAAAGTAGAGGGAATTATTCTGCCGCACGTCTCGGCAGACGTAGAGCCCGCGTGGCATTTGTATCCAATACGCATTGACCATCGACAGTTGACGGCAGACCGTGCGGAAATTTTCAGGGCAATGCGCGCAGAGAATATCGGAGTAAACGTGCATTACATTCCAGTGCATTTGCATCCATATTATCGCGAACGGTTTGGGTATCGCGGTGGTGAGTATCCAATTGCTGAAGCGGCATACGGGAGTTTGATTTCGCTGCCGATGTTTCATGCGATGACGGATCAGGATGTTGAGGACGTTATTTGCGGGGTTGAGAAAGTTGTAAAGGCCTATGCGAGAGAATAGACTGGTTGATTTTGTTGCTGAGGTTTCAAGCAATCATCATCGCGATCTTGCGCGAAGTCTCAAGTTTATTGATACAGCAGCGGATCTTGGTTGCGGGGGGGTCAAATTCCAACTGTTTCGAGTTCGCGAACTGTTTGCGCCAGAGATCCTCGCTCACAGTGAAAAGCACCGACAGCGTGAGGCTTGGGAATTGCCTCTCTCGTTTCTATCTGAAATCGCTGTCAAGTGTCATGAGGTTGGCATTCAGTTCATTTGCACTGCCTTTTATCTCAAGGCGGTTGAAGAATTGCTGCCGTTCGTTGATGCATACAAGATTGCGTCGTACGAATTGCAGTGGGATGACCTTTTGAAATTGATGGCGCAGACAGGGAAACCAGTTGTGCTCTCTACAGGGATGGCCACACTCGATGAAGTGACACACGCAGTTAGCGTATTGCGTGAGGGAGGATGCCGCGATCTGACACTTTTGCACTGCGTATCTGGATATCCGACCCCCGCAGAGGAATGTAATCTCGCGGCGATTGAAACCTTGCGCGCGAATTGTGGTTGCAGTGTGGGTTGGTCAGACCACAGCGTCAATCCTGCGGTGATTTATCGCGCGGTCCATCGCTGGGGCGCGAGCATGGTCGAGTTTCATCTTGACTTGGATGGACAAGGCGACGAATATCATGTTGGGCACTGTTGGCTGCCTGAGCATATTCGCCCGGTGATTGAGAGAGTAAAAGAAGGTTTCCGAGCAGATGGCAGCGGAATAAAACAACCGATGCCGAGTGAACTTTCGGACCGCGAGTGGCGCGCGGACCCGAGCGATGGTTTGAGGCCGCTGTTGAAAACACGAGTTGCGTTCCGCACATAAATGAAAACGGTTGCCATTGTCCAAGCCCGCATGGGTTCAACACGACTGCCTGGCAAAGTTCTCAAGCCGATATTGAGCCAACCAATGTTGTGGCACATTATCAAGCGGTTGCAGTTCGTGCAGCCAATTGGCGAGGTGGTTGTCGCAACGTCAGACCAACCGAGCGATGAACCGATCCGCCGTTTCTGCACGGATGCAAAGATTTCATTCTTTGCGGGAAGTGAAACTGACGTTCTCGACAGATTTTACCGCACTGCATTGGAGTTCAATGGCAATCCTCTCCTGAGAATCACGGCGGATTGTCCGTTTGTGGACCCTCAAGTCGTCAGCCACCTGATTACGCTTTATGGTAGTGGATACTACGACCATGTCGGCGTCGCGACGGGTGCGGGTGCGCTCTTTATGCATCAAGGAAGATTTCCGGATGGGCTCGATGCCGAATGTTTTTCATTCGACGCGTTGGAGCGCGCGTGGCGCGAGGCATCACACCCACTCGACCGCGAGCATGTGACTCCGTACATCTGGCGCAACAAGGAACTCTTTCGCGGCGGCAGTTTGTACAGTAATCAGGATTACTCGCACCTGCGATGGACGGTAGATAATGCAGCGGATTTTGAGATGGTTTGCCAAGTTTATGCAGCATTGTATCGAGAGGATGAACCATTCTTGATGCCGGACATCATTGGGTTTCTTTCCAATCACCCTGGACTTGCTGCCTACAATCAAACATTTATTGGGCAAGAGGGCTATGCTAAAGTTTGGAAAGTTGAAGCAAGGACGGGGCAAAACTGAATGCAGGGACAACAATTATACCAACGCGCCAAAACAAGAATTCCAGGCGGGACACAGCTCTTGTCGAAGCGCCCAGAACTTTTTTTGCCCGAACAGTGGCCCTCTTACTATGCTAGCGCACGCGGGGTTCACGTCACTGATTTGGACGGCAAGGCGTACGTGGATATGAGCATTATGGGCGTCGGCTCTTGCATCTTGGGATATGCTGACCCCGACGTTGATCATGCGGTTAAGGCTTCGATAGACAATGGTGTCATGTGCACACTGAATGCGCCGGAAGAAGTGGAGCTCGCCGAACTACTTTGCGGTTTGCATCCTTGGGCACAGATGGTGCGGTATGCGCGGTCCGGCGGCGAAGCCCTGTCCATTGCGGTGCGAATTGCGCGTGCGTATACCCGACGCGATAAAGTTGCATTCTCCGGCTATCACGGATGGACGGATTGGTACTTGGCAGCCAATTTGGGCGAAGAGGATTCTCTCGATGGGCATTTGATGCCGGGGTTGGATCCCGCGGGGGTGCCGCATGTTTTGCGCGGCACTGCCTTGCCATTTCACTATAACCGCATTGACCAATTAAAAACAATTGTGGATGCCGAGCGCGACAACCTCGCCGCGATTGTGATGGAACCACAACGAGGTCAAGCCCCCCAGCCCGGATTTCTTGAACAAGTGCGACAGATCGCCTCAGACATTGGCGCGGTGCTGATCTTTGACGAAGTGACAACTGGGTTTCGGATGACAGCCGGTGGAATTCATCTGCTGCTCGGCGTGAATCCCGACATCGCTGTCTTTGCCAAGGCAATGTCAAACGGTTATGCGATGGCTGCTATTGTTGGCACGGAACAAGTGATGCAAGCAGCTCAATCCACGTTTATCAGCAGCACCAATTGGACGGAACGAATTGGACCCGCCGCCGCGCTTGCGACGATTCAAAAGTATCGCCGCGAAAACGTTGCAGCGCATCTGATAGGCATTGGTAACCTCGTAACCGAGGGTTGGAAGCAAGCCGCGCAGGAAGCGGGATTGAAAATTCATGCCGATGGTTTGCCGAGCTTGAATCATTTTAGTTTGGATTATGCCGAGGAACTCGAATTGACGACGCTCTTCACTCAGCTCATGCTCGATAAGGGTTATCTCGCTTATAGCCAGTTCAAACCCTCATTTGCTCATCAAGGATATCACATTGAAGAATATCTGGCAGCAGTCACGGAGACTTTTACGATTTTGGCTGATGCGGTTGAGAAGGGAGATGCGGCAAGTCGCCTCAGCGGTCCTCCGGCGCGACGCGGTTTTTATCGCCTGACTCAATAGGTATTGACACCGTGAATTATCACACGCTTGGTAAGACTGGACTGCAAGTTTCAGAAATTGCGCTCGGTACTGTTTCTTTGGGGTTGGACTATGGAATCGAAGCGCCGGGTGAATTTGGTCGTCCCAGTGAAAGTGACGCAATTCAGCTCCTCCAAACTGCCGCCGATGCGGGCATCAATTTTTTTGATACTGCGCCAAGTTATGGAGAAAGCGAGCGTTTAGTGGGTTTGGCACTCGGCTCTCGGACAGATTGTTACTTTGCCACAAAGGTTTCAATTCCAAAAGACGTGAACGGTGATATGCTACGCGGGCGCGAGTTGCGGGAAAATATTCGCTCGTCGCTTGAGAAGAGTCTTCGACTACTTGAGCGCTCGGTACTCGACATTGTGCAAATCCACAATGCCACGCTCGAAAGAATCAAGAGCGGCGAAATTGCTGACGTGCTCCTTGAAGCGCGGCGCGAAGGCATGATTCGTTATCTGGGTGCATCAGTCTATAATGAACAAGAAGCACTTGCTATTATTCAGTCCGGTTGTTTTGATATGCTCCAAGTTGCCTACAATATTCTCGATCAGCGGATGGCGCAGTGTGTGTTCCCTGAAGCAGAACAAGCCGGTGTTGGCGTTATCATGCGCTCTGCGTTTTTGAAAGGCGTCCTGAGTCCCAAGGCACAGTTTCTCCCGTCCGAATTGCTCCCTCTTCGTCGCGCGGTCGAAAGCGTTCGAGATGCATATCGCGCTGGGTGGCAAGACCTGCCCGAACTCGCACTGCGCTTTTGTATATCATCGCCGTATCTTGCGTCAGTGCTTGTTGGAGCACGCACAGTGGCTGAACTCGATCAGGCGTTGCGCGCAATGGAACAAGGACCTCTCCCGCTAGATCTTGTTGCAAGATTATCAGGGTTTGCCTTGAGCGAAGAGCATCTCTTGAATCCAACTCATTGGCGTGCGCATTGAACCTGGCATCTTCAATTCTCTTTCGTTGTGACGGCTCACCCGAGCTCGGGTTGGGACATGTAACGCGTTGTCTCGCCCTAGCAGACGAGTTAGCTGAAACATACAACAGTTGCATTTCGTTCGCGATGCGTTCGAGTCCACTTGGCTTTGAGATGGTTACAGAAAAAGGTTATGCAGTCTTTACGCCACTTGAAGAGCCATTCAACTATGAGATCTGGCTGCAAGACGTACTCGAGCGAACTCACGCACAGGTATTGGTGTTGGATGTGCGCGACGACTTGCCGCGCGCGGTGGTCGAAAGAATCCGCCGGTGTGGAGTTTTGATTGTAAGCTTGGATGATTCAAGCGAGCGCCGATTGGCAGCCGACCTTGCCTTTTATCCGCCAGTGCCTCAAGCCAAGCGCTTGGACTGGAGCGGCTTTAGGGGCGAGCTGCATGTCGGCTGGGAATGGGTCGTGCTGCGGCGCGAATTTGCAGCCAAGTCAGAGCGCGTTGAACAGTATCCGCCGACAATTCTCGTATCAATGGGCGGGAGCGACCCTGCCGGTTTGACATTGATGGCGCTTGAAGCGCTGGACTTGCTTGCCGACGATTTTCAAACAATAGTAGTGTTAGGCAAAGGTTTTCAGCATCACCTAGAGTTGGAATCATTTTTTCGGAGAGCGCGGCGGAAATATGACGTTCGCCATGATGTAAAAGGCATTGCTGGGCTTATGGCAACCGCCGATCTTGCCATAGCATCTTTCGGCATAACGGCGTATGAATTAGCCGCAATGGGTGTTCCTTCTATTTATTTGTGCCTGACCACTGACCATGCCGAATCAGCGTCAGCATTTGTACACGCGGGCATCGGGGTCAGTTTGGGCGTGTACGACCAAGTATCCAAAGAGAAGATTCGAGATGCGGCGAGCGGTCTCTTGAACAATCCGCTGTTCCGGAAGCAGATGAGTGAACGCGCTTTTGCGTTGTGCGATGGCAGGGGTATGAGCAGAACTGCAAACAAGATTATGGAGAGAATCAATGGAAATCAATTGGTCAAAGGCTGATTCCTTTATTGGCAACTTTACCAGCCCAGCACTGGTGTACAATCGACCATGCCCAATTTGTGATTCAATTCGCTCAAAAATTGTTTTCCAGCTAAGCGATTTTCAGTTTTTTAGCGATTCAACCACGTTGCCCAAGCGTGTCAACATCGTCGAGCATCAATGCATGGATTGCTTTGCTCTTTTCTTGAATCCTTGTTATTCCAGCTATGGCTTTCAGGTTCTATTTGCTGAAGCAGGTCAATCGTACGGAGCAACCGAAGGTCGTCCTATTGAGCAAGCCAAATGGCTTGATTCAAGGGGATTGCTCTGCGAGGGAAAGACTATCCTCGATGCCGGGTGCTATGATGGAGACTTTCTTTCTAATTTGCCAAATCGGGTTAAGAAGGTTGGAGTTGATATTGACCGTCCCGCCATTGAACGAGGAACTAGAAAATATGCTCAGCAAGAGATTGAATTCGTGCTAGGTGATTTTGAAAGTTTCAAATACCCGGATCAGATTGACACCATCACTATGTTTCATGTACTGGAGCATCTGCCAAGACCTGTTAAAGTTCTGCGCAATCTGCGCACAAATGCGAGTTCCAGTACACACCTTGTACTTGAAGTGCCCATCTTGGAAAACGGTATAACCAATGACATAAATGGATTCTTTTCAGTGCAACATATGACGCACTTTAGCCGGAATAGTTTGAGAAACAGCCTGGCGCGCGCTGGTTGGCGCGTGATCGAATGGATTGAGCAAGAAGGTTACAATGGTTGTCGAGTTCTAGCCGTTCCCGACTTGGAAACCAGCTCGGTTGAAGGGGATTCCAATGATATTACTTCCCTTTATAGATATCTTTCTGCTTGGTATCAAACGACCAGTCTCGTCAGCGCAAGACTCGCAAAATTACAAAGAAGCAAACGCTGCATAATTTGGGGAGCAGGTGCTCATACTGAATTTCTTTATCATGTAACTCCATTCTTCCTAGCTAATCCTCAGCATGAGTACGCTATTGTGGACAGTGACTTGTTGAAACACAACAAAAGCTGGCGTGGTCTCAAAATCTATGGAACGGAAGCTCTCCGAGAAGTAGATTGGTCAGATACAAATCTATTGATCTCGAGTTACGGAAGTCAAGATGCCATAATAAAGGTTGCTCTTGAGAGGGGTGTTCCAAATGACAAGATTGCCTGGATGTATGACGAGGTGCGTGTATACTGAATCCAAAGCGATTCGACAATTAATCAGGTGCTAGTCTGATGACAGGGCGACGGCAAATACAGAAATTCTGGTGTCCACTTTAATCTACCATGCCCAATTCATTATACTTATGACAGACGCTGCGTAACATAAGTACTTATTGAGTTTCTCACAAGTAATGGAGCGCACTCGTCTGTGAACGAGCGAATTTGTAGCAAGCAGGAATTTTGCATGGTCGAACGTTGTTCTGTCTGACGCCTGCATCATTGTCTATCGTTCGGCTCACAAGCCAAAATTGTCATTTTGAGACAATGTTCATGGAATTTTGGTTGAACGACTGCTGTCTGGTGGAACTCCTTTGATGGTACTTCTGTGCGAAGCAATGTTCCATTCTATATGCAAAACTCAATAATTCTGATTCTAAAGATGGTGACGGCTAATGACTAAAGAAACAATAATGATTATTGGCGCAGCTCAAGAACATTGTTTGGGCATAAACGTTGCTCATCGTATGGGCATGCGTGTTTTTGTTACCGATGGTAATCCAAGGTCGCCCGGTTTTGCATTAGCAGAAGCATTTTCGGTAGCTTCTACTTATGACCCGAAAGCAACACTTGATGCTGCCAAGAATTACATTGAGAACGGCGGGCGAATTGATGGGGTGATGACTTTGGCAGCCGATGTGCCATACACGGTTGCCTATGTTGCTGAACATCTTGGGCTTGCTGGCATTGGACTTGAGACTGCTTTGAATGCCAGCGAAAAGATTCGGATGAAAGAATGTTTTTTGCAAAGGTCATTGCCCATGCCGTTGTTCCGCGAAGTTGCCAATGAAGAACATTTAATGCAAGTCGCTGATGAATTTGGATTGCCAATAGTAGTGAAACCTGTTGATAGCAGAGGAGCACGCGGAGTCCAATTGATCAGAGAAAGGACACTGTTGCCAGCGGCTTATTCGAATGCGCGCCAATATTCTCCAACCGATCGAGTGATGATAGAAGAGTACCTTCCTGGTCCTCAGCTCTCCACGGAAGGTTTCATGCTTGATGGAGAGGCCTATGTTCCCGCAATATTTGATCGAAATTATGAGTATCTGGACAGATTTGCACCCTTTGTCGTTGAGAACGGTGGTGAAATGCCTAGTCTGTATGAACCTAGAATCAGAGACGAAATAAATTCTGTTATGAAACAAGCGGCGCTGGCATTAGGAATGGAAACCGGTGTTATCAAAGGGGATTTGGTTGTTAGCCAAGGCCAAGTGAAGGTAATCGAAATAGCGGCCCGGTTGTCAGGTGGTTTTTTTGGCACTGTAGCGACTCCGGCATCATGCGGTGTTGACCTGGTTCGGACAAATATCGAAGTTTCACTAGGCAGGAGTGTTGACCCACACCAACTTGATCACAAATATGAAAGAGCTGCTGCCATCCGATTTGCTTTTCCTGAATCTGGGCGGGTGATTCACGTCGATGGGTTGAGCGAAATTTTGCAGGATGAAAGCTGCTGCTATGCCCATGTCTTCGTCAACGAGGGAGATGTTATTCCGACTATTACGAACCACCCTGGGCGTCCAGCAGTTGTTGTTGCTGACGGAGATACGAGGGAAGATGCTGTTATCAATGCTAACCGTCTAATCAACTCCTTATGCTGGCAGATTGAACAGATCTGAAAGCACGCCAAGCTCAAGGAAAGGTAATCAGGATTGCCCCTAATTAATAAAATCAACCTGCTGATTATTGGCACGGGAATGTATGTGTGTGGCCGCGGCACTGATGGTTATGGAACCATATTGCCGGCAGTTTTGGAGGCATGCAAAGCAGGCATCATTGGGAGTTTGCTGGTGGCTACCAGGCACAGCGAATCCTTTTCGACATTCGATAAGAAGCTCGGTTATCTGAATAAACTCATGGGCACTGCCGTCCGTTATGAGGGATATTCCTTGACCAGTCGAAGCAACGTCAATGCCTACCGAGATGCGATTCGAGACTTACTGTCACCAGCAGCGGTAATTATTGCCACGCCAGATCACCTTCATACTGAAATGGCACTTGCTGCCATTGAACGAGGCAATCATGTAATGGTGGTGAAGCCTCTCGCGCCAACGGTTTCTGAAGCAAGAAAGCTGATCTATGCAGCAGAGAATGCAGGTGTATATGGTGCAGTTGAATTTCACAAGAGGTGGGATTGGGCGAATCTGAAGCTCAAAAGTGTTTTATCGGAAGGGCGAATTGGAGAACCCCTCTACTTTCACGTCGAATATAGTCAGCGTAAATTGATGCCAACGCAAATCTTCGCCGATTGGGTAGAACACACGAATATCTTCCAGTACCTTGGTGTTCACTATGTGGACCTGATTCATTTTGTGACCGGCGCTATTCCGAAAAGGGTACTCGCAATTGGTCAACGAAATTGGTTGATGAAGAAGGGTATCCCCACTTATGATGCAATCGAAGTATTAATCGAGTGGTCAAAGGGCTTTACATCAACTATACTTACACACTGGGTTGACCCTAACAACAACTCTGCCATGTCTCAACAAATGATTAAAGCCATTGGTACTGCTGGGAATTTATCAAGTGATCAGACTCACCGAGGTGTCCAACTCATCACGGATGAGGGAGGGATAGAGGACATAAATCCATATTTCTGTCAGGTTTATCCCGATGTGGAATCAGAGCAAAGTCACTATAGAGGTTATGGTATCGAGAGCATTACGCAATTCTTGAACGATGTAGTCACAATTGCAACGGGCGCGCATACTCCCATTGATTTTGAAGGACGGCGTCCCACGTTCCGCAGCTCACTAGTTTCAACCGCGGTTATTGAAGCCGTTAACCTCAGTCTGATTCACAGAAACCGCTGGTTCGGTTTTGACGAGGACATGCAACCGTCTCTCATATAGAGAATAGATTGCTAAAACTCTACTCCATCTTTCATCTTAATCTCGCTTATTCTTCTATAGAAGAAAATCAGCGCGCTCAAGTCATAGAGTGCTGCTATTGGCCCCTCCTTCGCTTGGCGCGTAAACTCAACCTGCCTTTTGGAATCGAAGCTCCGGCATATACACTTAACGTCATCGCGGAAATTGACCCTGCTTGGCTCGCCGAGCTGTACGCGCTGATGAAAAATGGCTCATGTGAATTTATCGGTAGTGGCTATGCCCAAATCATCGGTCCACTTGTTCCTGCAGCAGTCAATCGCGCCAACCTGCGCTTGGGTTTGGAATTATACGAGCGATTATTCCATTCTCGCCCTCGGCTCGCGCTCGTCAACGAGCAAGCCTATTCAAGTGGATTGGTCAAGCAGTACCTCGAAGCGGGATTCAAAGCACTTGTAATGGAATGGGATAATCCATTTCAGCAACATCCAGAATGGTCGCGCGAGTGGCGGTATCTTCCACAATTTGCCTGTGACCAACACGGGAATCGAATTCCTCTGATTTGGAACAAATCCATCGCCTTTCAGAAATTCCAGCGTTATGCTCATGCCGAGCTCGAGTTGGACGAATACTATTCCTACCTCAAGCAGCATCTCTCGGACCGGCCGCGCGCGTTTCCGATGTACGGGAATGATGTAGAAATTTTTGATTTTCGTCCGGGGCGCTATCAAACAGAACCGGTTTTGAATGGGCAAAACGAATGGGCACGGATCGAAAAATTGTTTGAGGCGCTGCTCGCTGAGGAACGATTCAGTTTTATACGCCCGAGCCAGGTCCTCGACCTGTTTGACGCGCCTGGCGCAGGCAATGAGCTGCATCTCGAGTCGCCCGAACAGCCCGTTCCCGTAAAAAAGCAAGGCAAGTACAATCTCACCCGTTGGGCTGTTACCGGACGAAATAATACGAGAATCAATACGGACTGCTGGCGCATTTTCGAGTATTTGAAAGATGAACCACAAGCGACTGATGTTGATTGGCGCGAGCTGTGCTACTTGTGGAGCAGCGACTTTCGCACACACATCACCGAAAAACGTTGGACAAATTATCAAACAAGATTGAAAGAGTCCTTGGAAAAATTCCAAGTCCGCAACAAACCTTCTCCCGATGTCGAAACCAAAGCTGCTGTACGCGAAATCTTTGTAGAGGCAAATTTCCAGCCGCGAGTAGAGCGCAAGGGGCGCTATCTTGACATCGAAACCGAGAATTTGCGAATCATCCTGAATTGCCGGCGCGGTTTGGCGCTCGACAAACTCTGGTTCAAATCGGTTTCGGAACAGCCGTTGGTTGGCACACTCGCTCATGGGTATTACGAAGACATTGATTGGGGCGCGGACTATTACACGGGACATCTCGTGTTCGAGATGCCGGGGCAGCCCAAAGTCACAGACTTGAATCCCATTGACCCCACTGTTGCGATAGCTCCATCGCGACGCGAGATTTGCGTGAGCGGCTGTGTTGCGACTCCACTAGGACCGGTTACAAAAACTATCACCCTAAAGCGCAATGGCACACTCGATCTAGAATACGCTCTCGATTGGACAAAGATTCCGCTGGGTTCGCTGCGTATTGCGAATATTACGCTAAATCCCGAAGCATTCGATGCTGAGCAGTTGTATTTCGAGACGCACAATGGTGGAACTGCTGCGGAAAGGTTCCACGTTGGCGGGCGACGCATTGACCACGGGCGTTCCGTATCCTTTCTCGTATCTGCGAGTGGCGGTTTGGGCATGACCGAAAACCAGTTCATCTGCGGTGATGCAAAGAAGCGCATCGCCATCACCACCTCGCACGCTCAAGCATACACCCTGCCCCTTGTCACAGCAATGCCGATTAGCGGGTCCTATTTTTTTCGCGCCGCTTTTTCCGTCCAAGAAATTGACGAGACCTCGCGCGAGACCGGTCGGTCATTTCCATGCAGATTTCGATTCAATCTCGCTGCATTTGCGAACGCGGGTCAAGGTCGCTACAAAAGTTCAAGTGAACAAACAAGGGATTGGATGCGATGAGTGAAATTGCCATTTGCGTCGAACATTTGGGCAAACAGTATCGAATCGGGATTTCGCAAAGGCGCCACGATACCCTGAGAGATGCCATTTCGGATTTCGGATTGCGAATTTCGGATTTTCGAAAAGGATATTCGAACCGGAATGGACACAATCAGAAATCGAAAATCGAACAGCAGAAACCCGATGAAACAATCTGGGCTCTCCGCGATGTTTCCTTCGAGGTGAGACGGGGTGAGGTAATTGGCATTATCGGGCGGAACGGCGCGGGCAAAAGTACGCTGCTGAAAATTCTGTCTCGCATTACCGAACCGACGACAGGCACAGCGGACATTCATGGACGCGTCGGTTCGCTGTTGGAAGTGGGTACGGGCTTTCATCCCGAGTTGACGGGACGAGAAAATATCTTTTTAAACGGCGCGATTCTGGGTATGCGCCGCAAAGAGGTCGAAAAAAAATTTGAGGAAATTGTCGCGTTTGCCGAAGTGGAGAAATTTATTGATACAGCTGTCAAACGCTATTCCAGTGGGATGTATGTGCGATTGGCGTTTGCGGTAGCCGCGTTCATGGAGCCAGAAATCCTGTTGGTGGATGAAGTGTTGGCAGTCGGTGATTCGGCATTTCAAAAAAAATGTTTGGGGAAAATTGAGGACATTACCGAGGGCGGGAGAACCGTATTATTTGTCAGCCACAACATGGGAGCAATCGAATCTCTTTGCTCTCAAGTCCTCTGGATTGATGCCGGAATGATTCGGGAACAAGCCGACGCGACAAAAGTAATTTCGAGTTACCTGCTCGATTCCGCAAGTCGAGGTTTCAGCATCACGCAATCACATACTGCCAGAACGAACGAAAAATTTCTCATTGAGCGTGTGATCTTCAAGGGCGAGAATGGGATCGCCAAGACGATTTTTCGTCCGGGCGAAGAGATTACGATTGAAGTTCAATACTATGCCTCGCAAGACATTGAAAGACCGCATTTGTGGATCGGGATTTCAAGTCAGTACGGTCCGCTTTTCGGGGCGGATATGACGGTGGATGGACACTGTCCCACGCTCGTGCGAAAAGGGTACGGAAAAATCGAATGTGTGCTCAAACCACCTGTTTTGGCGCCCCAGACCTTTACCGCGCGCATGGGCGCGCGTGGCAAGGATGCGATGACGTTTCTCACCAAAACAATCGAAGTGGGTGCATTTCGGGTAGTAGCAACGGCGGCGGATTATAACCTTTTTGGCCCTCAAGCGGACGTTTCGCTTATAGACGGCTCGCCAATCGCAGTTCCTTACGAATGGCGGCTGCCGGATGGACAGATGATTCGGGTGGAGCCGCATCGGGACTCGGCTCAGATGGAACACTTGAGTGTGACAGTGTAAAGTCGGTCGCAAACGATGAAACATATTACATTTGTTAAAGACGCGCGTTGGTTCGAGTGGATAATGGAAACAAGACCCGCTCTCTTTTCCTCAAGTTTGGTCTGTGCGCTCAATTTGGACTCGTACAGTCTGATGCGCGAGCGTGGAATCGAATGTGTGGGCGGGTGGGATTATTTGACCCGGCAAGACATGATTGACGTGGTCGAAAACGCAACGCGGCTCTCCAAACAATGGCGCGAGCCCTTCCGACGAACGCTAAATCCGTCCAGTGTAGACATCTTTGAGACGGGGCGAGTGGAAACGCTTGACCTGTTTCGAGAAGGACTTTATGCTTCTCGAGTTGTACATCAGATTTTGGCGGAGGAACGACCCGAGATCATTTCGCTTCCTGAAACGGGCAATCACCCCGCAATCGCACAAAGCTCGCACAGTATCTTTGAAGGCGTCGCACATTATTTGCTCCCACAGCATCGCATCCAGATTGATTCCATCCCTCCCCCACCCATCCAAAATTTAGGCAGACAAAACACAAAGCAAAAAATCCTACCGTTCGTACCTTCGGCAGTACTACGTGAATATCGTACTCTACGCAAAAATTTCGAAGAGCGCGGGAGGGTGAGGCGCGGCATCCGATTGTTGTCACTCCAAGACTTGGAAGCTATTGCGTTTGATTCGTCCAAACAACCTCGAATTATAGTAGTTGGCGCCTATCAAGACTTCTTGATGTTGATTGATCTCGCAGACAAGCTCGAGCGCGAGAAGGGCTATCGGACGTTGCGTATTCATATGCCAAACGGCGCGTACGATTTTGCCGAAATCCTGCGAACAGAGACCACGTACAAGGACATGGTTCACGTGTTGCCCTTAGTCGCTAATGGCTTGGAATACCTGTCGTTCGAGGGATTGCCGGAGTTTCAATCGGCATATCGGCGGCATCAGCCGTTTATGGACGAACCTAGTTTTCAAGAACTCAAGCGCGCTTCCGCCAACCTTTGTCCCGAAATTTTCGCGAATCCTTATTTGGACTATCAGTTCGACTATTACGTTTCCGAGTTTTGGCCCAGGGTGGCTGCCTCGGTGGATACAACGCGCGACCTTCTCGCACGAGTGAAACCGGATTTAGTCATTGGCACAAATGGTTCTGCCAATGATCGAGCGTTCTTGATGACTGCCCAAGCAGAAGGAATAAGGACACTCTTGCTCATCTCCGGGTATCCGGGAGATTTGGAAGGATTGACCTATCCGACAGATTACATTGCGGCACAGGGCGAGAACTTGAAGAGGCGATTGCTTCGACTTGATAAGCCAGAGAAGCAAATTGCCACCACAGGGCATATCAAGTTTGATCGTTCGATCACCGCAAACAAAGTGAATCAAATGCAGTCCGCCTCCATGCGGCACAGACTGGCCTTGGATGGCCGCAAAGTCATTTTGTTTTTGACAACGGATATCGGCTATGCTCATTTTCCGGGAATGAATCTTTCATTACACTACAGAACCCTGAACATAATTTTTGAAACTGCCCGCAAAATGCCAGACGTCTATTTTCTGTTCAAGCCACATCCGCGATTCGACCAAATCTCGATATACCGACGCCTCATTCGTAAGCATGAGGCAACGAATGTTCGCATCGTTGAAAATGTCAACATCGATGAACTTGTTCCACTGGCAGATTTTGCTGTACTTGTGAATGGCGCAACGACAGCGATGTTCCACGTTCTACTCCAAAAGAAACCGGTCGTGTTCATCATGACCACAGGGGGCGCTTTCCCCGAATTCGAAGTCTCGTTCTTGGAATGTGGCGGAACACTGAATGTTACAGATGTGCGAGAGGTTGAACCAATGCTAGCAAGAATGCTTCAGGATAAGCAAGCACAGGATTTCTGGGTTCAACGTGGTCATATGCTCTTTCAAGACTGCATGTATCATCCAGACGGCGCAGCGTCTTTGCGGGTTGTAGAATTCGCGCAAAAAATCGTCGAGAATAACGGATAGAGCTAACCAAGCGGTAACAGTGTGATTCGTTTAGACATCGGGTGCGGAAAAAATAAGCATGATGGAACGATCGGGGTTGACAATGTAATGTTGGACCCCGTAGATGTGCTTTATGACTTGGACAAGTTACCATTTCCATTTGCTTCTGAATGTGCGGACGAAATTATTTTTAGTCATGTACTAGAACATTTCGCGTTTTCGGATCTTGTCCAGTTGCTTGAAGAGGCGCGACGCTTACTTAAGCCGGGTGCCTGCATGACAATCTCAGTGCCGCACGCTGGG
The DNA here is from genome assembly GCA_937870825.1 of uncultured Chloroflexota bacterium. Classification (GTDB taxonomy): domain Bacteria; phylum Chloroflexota; class Anaerolineae; order UBA4142; family SHND01; genus SHND01. Next base: position 19,464 of record CALMZO010000322.1, read on the forward strand.
TCAATTGCAGCATTTACCGATCCGACTCACAAGACATTTTTTACGTTTGGTACTTTTTATTACTTTACGCAACAATACCGTTTTTCTTATTATAAGAATAGTGTGACTGGCTGGGAGACCGAGAAAATTTGGGCTTCGACAAATATTTTTAATACACAACTACAGAGAGAGAGGGGGTGGCAAACATGGCTAAATCAGTTTTGCTCGCGAATCATGAATTTTTTCCTTAGGCATTCTAAGGATTTGACTTTGCCTGACCTTCTCGCCAAGACGTTACCGATTTGGTTAATCAATATTCACGTAAGCATGCGCAAGATAACTATAGGTGAAATCTGATATTCAGGTGAAAGAATGAAAATGAACTTAAGCGTACAGGAAAAACAATTTAAATTGGAACAAACGTTCAACAAGCGAATCAAAGCGGCACAGTCTTTTGAAGAACGTGAGCAGTTATATCAGGAAGCGTACGATGGACTTTTCAATTACCTTCTCTCGGCGGACGACAGTCAAACTGTTGAAACAAATACAAAAGGGCATCTTCCTGGCGACGTCGCTTACTTCAAATCGTTCTTGCAAGAAAGTCAGGATATTTTGGATATTGGTTGCGGCTTTGGTGGAGTCAGTATCTATTTAGCTCACAATGGTTTCCACGTCACGGCAATTGATATTAGTGGTCGACTAATAGATATAAACAAGAAGAAATGGGCTATGGAAGAAAATGTTTCATTCATCCAGATGAGTGGGTGCCAATTGAAATTCGGTGACGAATCATTTGATGGTGCCTTCAGTTGTGATATGATTGAACATCTTCACCCTGAGGATGTTAGGCTTCACTTTCGGGAGACATCTCGCGTACTCAAGCCGCGAAAGCGATATGTTGTTATGACACCTCACGCTCTGACTGGTCCCCACGATAGTACTAGATGTGTTACCGACAGGTCGCAGGGACCTCAAGGAGGGCATCAAAAGGAATGGAGTTTTAGAGAACTAAGTGAGCTCGCATTAGACTCGGGTTTTACAAAAGTCTTTTCAACAATAACCTACCTACCCAAACTTAAATTACTTACGGTTCCAATTTCTGTGAAAATAATGGTCGAAAAGCTTGCATATCAGACGTCCGGCACTAGCCGACAGTGGATAATTAAAAACTTCCGATTAGATCCCTTGTGGATTATATGTGTCAAATGATTGTGCATGTGATCTGAGGTAATTTCTTGCACATTGCTCTTTACCACAATCTCGCGTCAGGCGGCAGCAAGCGCGAAGCATATGAATTTGCCAGACAATTTGCGGCGTACGGTGACTCGTTCGACCTCTACTGTCCGCGGACTGCGAATGAAGAATTTCTTCCTCTTACGAATCTCGCACGGCAGGTGTTTACATTTGATTTGAATTTGACGCGCCCCTTCGAAGGAAGCCTGCCTTTACTCCGCAAATATGTTGACCTCTATCGCCTAAAAAAAAATCTGGACGCGAGCCGCGCGCTCGCCACACGCACGGCAGAAAAAATTGACGCGGGGAAATATGATTTCGTTTTTCTCCATCACGACCAGCCCGTTCAGAGTCCGTACCTCTTGAATTTTTTGAAAACGCCTTCGGTCTATTACTGTGCGGAACCCATGCGCGAATTTTACGAGCCGCCGATTCCGCGCCCGTATTTGGAACCTCATTCGCGCATGGAACAATGGCAGCGCCGATGGTATGCCCCCGCCCGCGCGTTGCGCCGCCGCATGATGCAAACCGCCGATGCACGCAATGTTCAAGCGGCGAAACTCTTATTGACCAACTCTTTTTTTTCTGCCGAATCCATTTATCGCGCGTATGGTTTGCGCGCGCGTGTGGTGTATCTCGGTGTGGACACAAAAAAATTCCGCCCGCTTGATATGCAGCGCGAAAATTTTGTCTTGTCGGTTGGCGCGGTCTCGCCTCTCAAGGGATATGATTTTTTGATCCAAGCATTGGGGCAAATAGATGCCGCGTTTCGTCCGCCACTCGTCATTGTCGGCAACACGGCATCGGCAGGCGAAGTCAATTATCTGCGCGCGGTGGCGGAACAACTTGCGGTCACGGTTGAATTTCGCGTCAACGTGGCAGAGGACGAATTAGTGCAGTTATACAACCAAGCGCGCGCATTGGTCTATGCGCCGACATTGGAACCGTTTGGGTTTGCGCCGTTGGAAGCAATGGCTTGTGAAACGCCGGTTGTAGCAGTGCGAGAAGGTGGCGTGCGCGAATCGGTGTGCGATGGCGAAACGGGGCTTTTGACCGCGCGCGATACACAAGCATTCGCGGAAACATTGATGCGGGTGCTGCAAGACCATGCGTTTGCCGCGCGTATGGGGAAAGCGGGACGCGCGCGTGTATTGGAATTTTGGACTTGGGGACACGCCTACGCGCGCTTGCTGGAACATTTGCCGCGCGAGTTCTTGACGCGCTGATGCACATTCTCTACCTCTCGTCCCCCGGCGGCGGCTTGGAAACGAATGTGCGCTTGCTTGCGCCCGCGCTGGTGGC
>CALMZO010000323.1 GCA_937870825.1 uncultured Chloroflexota bacterium
TTCATGTCGGTCACGCCATGTTTCAAACCGCGAAAACTATTAACAAAGAATTGGCGTCCGGGTCCGAACACGAGCGGTGTCGTCAAGAGTCCGAGAAACCATTTCCGCGCGATGAGTTCGGGGATGAATTGCTGGATGCCCGGCGGCAGCATGTCGCGGAAAGTGCCAATCATCACGACGAGCGCGATCGGTGTCGCAAAGAGGAGAAAGCGCCCTTGCCGCCCTAATTCGGCTTGGCGTGCTTCGCGTTCGCGATCGAGCGCGGACGCGCTGTCTTTAACTTCATCGGTCACGTCATAACCCGTATCACGAATCGCGTGTTTCATTTGCGCGACAGTGACGAGCGTCGGCACGTACTCAACCTTTGCTGTATTCGTCGCCAAACTGACTATAGCTTTCGTCACGCCGTCGAGTTCGTTTAACGCGCCCTCAATGTGGGCAACGCAGCTCGCACAGGTCATACCTGTCACATGCAAGGTTGTATGCGCGGTCCCGACTTGATAACCGACATCCACAATCGCATCGAACATTTTTTGTGGCGCAATGCGCGCGGGGTCGTACTCGACGCTCGCTTTGCCGTTGCCGAGATTCACAGTTGCCTTTTCAATTCCACTCAAGTTATTGAGACCACCCTCGATGTGGGCGACACAGCTCGCGCAGGTCATGCCCACAATCGGGATGGTGATTTGTTTCGTAGCCATACTTCCTCTTCTCGAAATTGCTCTTACTTGATAATCAGTGACACGCGGCAGTTTGAACCGCAGCGGGTGTGACTGTTTTTTCCATCATTTTCAAATGCGCGCGTTCGCGTCGAATGGTTCGGACGCTCATCACAATTGCAATCGCATTCACGGCGAGCCCAAAGAGAATGAACGGGATTTTCCATTCGGCGAGAAACGCCACCGCGCCCGATAATCCGGTCGCGCCCGTCAACGCCACCAACGGCGCAAAATCGGCAAGATGATGCGCGCAGCAGGCGATCATGCCCACCGTCGAAGTCGTCGTCCCCGCGCCGGTCATCGCCGTTGCGCCCGCGAGCTGCATCGCGTTGATGATTAAGCGTAGATACGCGTACAAACCGATTTGTATTCCGAAACCCAGCGCGACGAGTCCAACCCAAACGCGGTCTTGCGATAATTGTTCGAGCGCGTGACTCGGCGATTGCGCGATGGACAAAATCGTGAGGTATAAAAGAATGAGCGCCGCGCCGCCGCCCAAACCGACGAGTATCGGCAGGACAAAACGCTTGCGCGCCGCGCTTGAATTCACTACGGTTGCTTGCATCTTTAACTCCTCTTCAAGTGGTGTCGCAAAGCCCGCGCGCTTGACGATGGCAACAAACTGCTTTGGATTCACCCGCGCGGGTTCGTACATGACCGTCGCGCGTTCGCTGGCGTAATTCACATACGCGCCGATGACTCCGTCATGCTCCGCCAGCGCGCGCTCCAAGTCCACCGCGCAGCGCGCGCAGAACATGCCTTGAATCGAAAACGAAATTCGGCGCGTGTTCATGTTCAGACCTTTGGCGTAGAGACCGTCGGGCGTGCCCCTTCGGTCAGCGCAGAGCGCAGTGCGCGCCATGCAGGCAAGAACGCTGGAGTGTGTGCGCGATATTCCAGATAGCGTTCGCCAAATTTTTCAATCATCTCGCGTTCCTCCCGCCGTGCGAGACGCACATACATCAGAAGCAAAATTGGCGCCATCAGCCACGAAAGCAGCGTGGGCCATTGGATAAGCAGCGAAACAATCAACAAGAACAGCGCGCTGTACTGCGGATGGCGAACGTAGCGATAGAGACCGTCTGTTACCAATTCACCCTGCGCGCGATGGATGCGCTGAAAACCCGAACCCATCAAGAGCAGCGCGGCGAGAATCCCAAGACTTGTGGCGACATCAATCACAAGTGCGACGATGGGCGAACCGCCCGTAATCACTGCCAGCAAATGCCCGTTGACGTGCGTAAAGGGTTCTGCGACGGGATACGCGCTGCCCAGCCAAGTGGACAAGAGATAGATGGTCAACGGGAAGCCGTACATTTCGGTAAAGAGCGCGGCGAGCCACGCGGCAAACATGCCCATCGAGCGCCATTCCACTTTTTGCTTGGGCAGCAAATATCCAAAAACAAAAAAGAGAAAAAGAATGACGTTCAAAGCGACGAGCCACCACGCGCCATACGCGTATTC
>CALMZO010000324.1 GCA_937870825.1 uncultured Chloroflexota bacterium
GACATGACACTTTGCGTGGCGCCTGTAGCCAACTGAAAAAAAAGGAAGAATTCCGCTCTTACGCTATAACGCGTGGTATGATTGGCGCAATGCGAAATCTCCTCCCTTTCCTCCTTCAATTTCTCTTTCATCAACTCTACACAACCTTCTCATTCGGCTACGACACGTTTAGCAACATCATCTCGCGCGGCGAGTGGTGGAATTGGACGCGTGCGGCAATTCCATTTGTGCGCGGTGCGCGCGTTTTGGAACTCGCGCTCGGTTCGGGCAGTTTGCATGTGGATTTATACGATGCGGGATATGTTCCCGTCGGCATTGATTTATCGCCATACATGCTCGACCTTACGCGGCAAAAATTTCAAGCGCGTTTTCCAAATGACTATCTTGTTCCGCATCTCGTACGCGCAGATGCGAAACAACTGCCGTTTCCATACGAATATTTTTCTTCTCTTGTTATGACCTTTCCGCCGGGGTTTGTGTTTGATGGCGCGGCGATGCGCGAATTGTGGCGCGTTTTGGAACCGAACGGAATTGTGATTTGGGTGGACGATCCATATCTGCATGCGCGCGATACATGGTCACGAATTTTGAACGCCGCGTTGAATTTGAGCAATGTGGGTGCGAATACGGGAACGGAACAAGTGATGCAAAAACTGAGCGCAGTGGATGGCGGTTCGCTGATGCAGTTGTTCGACTGGCGTGTCGAACGCGTCGAGTTAGCGCGCAGTCACGTGCACGTTTTTCTTGGCACAAAACGCGCGGAGGAAAATGAAATTCCAAAGGAATTTCAAGCAGTGGTTGACAATGTGCAAGACGATTGAAAACGACCAGAATTAACGCACTTTTGGGGAGAAATGAATCCCGGCATTTTTCGCCCGCGAAAGTCAATCTTCTAAAACGTTGACATATCCGCTTTGAACCGTTATTCTATAGCGGAGGCACAGCAGGCATGGCTCGTAGAAAACTCCAAATAGTACGCCCCGCATCCGGGGAATCACTTGATGGCTTTCTCGCTCGTGGGCAGATGCACGACGCGGAAGGATTGCGCGAGTTTCGTCCACAAGAAGGCGATTCGCTGAGCGAATATTTGCTCCGCTTGCGCACCGTGAGCGGCGCGACGCCGGAAGTGGTCGAAGAAGCTCTCAGTGGCTTTACGTCGAATGTGGCATTGACCCGCGCAGAACTTGCCCGGTTAGAGAGTGGCGACCTTGAACTGGTCAACGAGCAGCGTCTGCGTGTCCTCGCAACCCTGTACGGAATTCCACAAAACTGGGTGCTACAAGTCGCACAGTATCACGTCGAACAATACACCGATGTACAGCCCGCGACCGACAATGCATATGGCATGATGACGGCGCGTGCGTTGCAGATGAACACGCTGGACCCCGAAGCGCGACAGACCCTCGAAAAAATTTTCAGCGAAATTGTTTCCGCCGTGCAGGGTGGCAAATCGAACTTGCCGCCGGATTCATAATCGCTCCTCCTCACATCGACGCACATCGTTAGCGGCCCGCGTGTAAGCAACTCCCATTCTCGAATTTTGAGGGAGAAGGATGAACCAACAGAGCCAAACGTTTTTGACTCGCCCACTCGCGCCACGCGCCCTCGCGCACATCCACGACGCGCTCGAAACACTCGTGCCGGATGGAGCAAGCTTTAGCATCGAGAACTGGGCGCAGCAACTTGAATCCTTCCTGTTCAAAAAGATTCAATTTGTCGAGCTGCCCCTGCCGAAAGGATTTTTTGGCGCGCGCATCATTCTTGTACCAACAGCGGACGCAGCCGAAACGCGTCCCGTCGAAATCGTAATCACGTCCAAAGGACTCATGCCTCTCATGCAGGACCATGTGCGCGCCCATGAACTCGCGCACATCGCGCTCGGACATGAAACAATTCGACTCACGCCTCAACAACTTTTGGATTTGAAAGGCGATATCTCCGCCGTGTGTCATTGTCCCGGCGCGACATGCCGCGCGGTCGAACCAGAACGATTGTCGGAAGCCGTCTTGGAGCGCGACATCATGGCGGAGACTTTGGCGCGTCTGGCGGAACAGCGTTATATCGAGCATCATGTTCGCGCTCGCGCGCAGAGTGTCTCATCGGATGCGGCAACGGACCGAATGATCATGTCACTGGTGGGGCAGTAGCATCATGCCTATCCTTCTACTAATTCCATTCATCGCCACCATCATCTATCTTTTCTTGCCACAACATATTTTGAGCCGCAACGGTTCGCGCGCGACATGGCTCATTCGCGGTTTTGTCTTCTTTAACGGACTCGCCTTTTGGGTTGGCTCGGATGTGTGGTTGAGCAGTATTTTGAATCCAGTTTGGCAGCTCGCGCTGCGCTTTTTCTTTTTGGAGACGTGCTATTTACTTGCGCTCGGCGCGCTCTACACAATCAAAAAATGGCAGATGCCGAGCATCCTCGTCGTAGCAGTCATTGGCTTTTATGGCCTTTGGCTCATCGCTTGTCTTACCCTTTTTCAAACCTCACTGCCAACTTTCGCAAATCCAGATGCATCGCTAACGTACACCGCGCCCGCTTTTATTTTGCTCCGCGTCGCCGCTGCGTTGAGCACGTTTATTCTGCTCGGAGAGTTGACGCGCGTTTTGTTTCGCATTTGGCAGGGCGACCAATTTCTCGCGGGACGTTTGCGCTTTTGTTTTTTCACGATTGGCGCGGCGCTTGCATTTGCTAATCGTCTGTTTGTTTTCGCTCACATCGGCGCGGCGGTCAGCGCAGCCGAATGGGGTGATTTGGTCTTGGCAGTCGAAAAGAATTTGAATTTCGCCGCCACTCTCTTTTTCATATTCGGATGCTTGCCCCCTGGCATTATGAAACGATTGGCGCGCATCGTTCTCTATCTCGACCAACAGCGCGCGATTCTCGAACTCGGCGAATTGCGTGCCGCGCTGTCTCATTTGACCGCGCCACTGCCCTGGCCCTTGCCGAATTGGCGTACGCGCCTAGACCAGCCCGCGTATGTGCTTTACAGCTCGATGATTGATGTTCTCGATCGGCTCCTGTTGCTCGAAAGTATGCCCCCTTCGAAAACCCTTCAGCTTGATGGAGTGGAGCGGATTCACGATTCACTCGCACCAGAC
>CALMZO010000325.1 GCA_937870825.1 uncultured Chloroflexota bacterium
AACTCCCGCCGGGGAACGCCAACTCCGTCTGATTGATGTCTGGTAAGCGGCAGCGACACGCGCGCGACTTGACACGCAAGCGAGTTGGATACGCGAGCGTGTCTTTTTTTTGCAAATGGAAAATCACGCAGCGATTCAAGTTCAACAATTGGTCAAACGTTACGGCGCGCTCACTGCCGTTGACGATATTTCTTTCGAGGTAAAACGCGGCGAGGTGTTTGGCTTGCTCGGACCGAACGGCGCGGGCAAAACGACCACTGTCGAATGTATCGAAGGATTGCGCGCGCCCGACGGCGGCACGATTCACGTGCTTGGCATGGACGCGCGACGCGAATTGAAATTGGTCAAAGAACGCATCGGCATTCAATTACAGACGACCGGGCTGTATCCGAAACTCGCGGTGCGCGAAGTGATTGATTTGTTCGCGTCGTTTTATGCGCGGCGTTTGCCGACGGATGCGGTGATTGAAATGACGGGGCTGCAAGAACGCGTTCACGCGCCGACCAAAGATTTATCGGGCGGACAAAAACAGCGTTTGTCCGTCGCGCTCGCGTTGGTGAACGACCCTGATTTAATTTTTCTCGACGAGCCTACAACGGGGCTTGACCCGCAAGCGCGAAGAAATTTGTGGGATGTGATTCGAGAGCTGCAAGCGCGCGACAAAACGATTTTGCTTACAACACATTACATGGAAGAAGCGGAACAGTTGTGTGACCGCATCGCGGTGATGGACCACGGCAAAATTATCGCGCTCGAAACGCCCGACGCGTTGGTGCGGCAAAATTTTCAAGAGCAAGCCATCGAGTTCGAATCACTGCAGCCGCCGTCCCACGAAACTATGCAAAACATTGCGGGCGTGACGCGCGCGCAAATTCAGGACACCCAAATCACCGTGTTCAGCACCGATGTTCCTGCAACAATGGCGGGACTGCTCGCGCTGTCGCAGCAAAATATTTTGCATTTCGACAATCTCGTCGTGCGCCGCGCGACGTTGGAAGATGTGTTTTTGAAATTGACGGGAAGACGGATACGGGAATGAGAGATGGAGAGAAAGAGAGATAGAGTGCGTTTCTCTCTCCATCTCTCCGTCACTCTATCGCCCCATCACATATGCAAGCATTTGTTCAATTGTATTTGGCATCGTTAAAAGAATTCATCCGCGACCGCATGACGATTTTTTGGACGCTGGCATTTCCATTGGTGTTCGTGGTGATGTTTGGCGTGCTGTTCACGTTTGGCGGCGATTCGCGTTTTGATGTGGGGCTTGTCGTTCAAGACAATGGCGCAGCCGCGCAGCAGGTCGCCGGAATTTTGCGCCAGCTGCCGGTGTTCAAAATTTCGGAAACGGGACGCGACGCGGAAATGACGGCGTTGAAACGCGGGGACCGCCGCGCGGTGATTGAACTCCCTGCGGGATTGTCGGAAAGCATCGCGGCAAAACAACCCGCGCGCATCAATGTTTTTTATGACCCCGCGAGTCAACAAGCATCACAAATTGTTTTGACGATTACGCGCCAAGTGTTGGACCAGGTGGAACGCCAAATTTCGGGAACACCGCCCGCGTTCGTCGTCCAAGAAGAAACGGTGCAAGCATCGCAGCTGCGTACGATTGATTTTTTGCTGCCGGGCATTTTGGCGATGGCGTTGATGCAACTCGGATTGTTTGGCACCGCGCAGCCGATGGTGGCATTGCGCGACCAAGGCGTTTTGCGAAGGTTGAGCGCGACGCCGTTACCGCGTTGGACCGTTCTCACCTCCCAAATCGCGATGCGGCTCACCGTCGCGCTCGCGCAAACCGTCATCATCGTCGGATTCGGCGTCAGCGTCTTCCAAGTTCCGTTTCTAGGCAATCCGTTGTTCTTGCTCGGCATGGTGATTCTCGGCGCGCTCACGTTCATTGCGCTCGGTTACATGGTCGCCGCGTTTTCTAAAAATCAAGAAACCGCGTCAGGCATCAGTTCGCTGGTGAATTTTCCGATGATGTTTTTGTCGGGGCTTTTTTTTCCCATCGAATTTGTGCCGCAATTTTTACAGCCCGTCATTGCGATTTTGCCGCTGACGTATCTGGTGGACGCGATTCGCCAAATTATGATTGGCACGAATCCGTTGTTTCCGATGCCGGTAAACATCGGAATTCTCGCCGCGTGGTTCGCCGGTTCGCTCGTGCTGGCGCTGAAATTTTTCAAATGGGAGTAAAGAAAGGGATGAGGGATGAGTGCTGAGGTATGAGAAACTGCCTTCACTCATCGCTCATCGCTCAGTCCTCATGCCTAGTTTTGTTGACACTCTCGACGACCTCGAAAAAGACCGTTACGAAAAAGTGATGCGCCTGCGCGAACGCGGCGTGGAACCGTACCCGCTGCGCTCGAAACGTTCGCACACGATTGCGGACGCGCGCGCGTTGTTTGAAAAAGGCGAGGACGTTGGTGTTGTCACGCTCGTCGGACGCATCACCGCGAACCGATGGACGGGAAAAATCACATTCGCGGACATTCGCGACGGCACGGGACGCATTCAACTTTTTTTGCGTCAAGACAATCTCGGCGAAGAAACGTACAAACAATTTCTGAAAGATTTCGATTTGGGCGATTTCGTTCAGGTGACCGGCACATTGTTCAAAACGAAAACGGGCGAACTCACCGTCCAGGTCGCGGAAATCGAAATGCTCGCCAAAGCCATCGCGCCGATGCCCGAAAAATTTCACGGGCTGCAAGACAAAGAGACGCGCTATCGTCAACGTTATCTCGATTTGATGGTAAACGAAGACGTGCGCCAGGTGTTTCGCACGCGGCAGCGCGTGTTGACCGCGATGCGCGCGTACTTGGACCGCAACGGTTTTATCGAAGTGGAAACGCCTGCGCTGCAGCCGTTGTACGGCGGCGCGTTGGCGAAACCGTTCATTACCTATCACAATGAACTCGAACGCAATTTGTATCTTCGCATCGCGGACGAATTGTATTTGAAACGTTTGCTCGTCGGCATGTTCGAGCGCGTGTACGAAATTTCCAAAGATTTTCGCAACGAGGGTGTGGACGCAACACACTTGCCCGAATTCACGATGATGGAATGTTATCAAGCATTCGGCGATTTGTCGGATATGATGCAAGTGGTCGAGGATATTTTTGTCGAGTGCGCGATGGCAGCGCAAGCCAAACTGCAAATTACCTACGGCGAACATCAAGTAGATTTGACGCCGCCGTTCGCGCGCGTAGCAATGCGCGACGCGATTCTTCAAGTAACGGGCGTTGATATTTACGTGGACGACACGTTCGACGCGTTGAACGCGCGCATTCAAGAAAAACATTTGCGCGTCGAGCCGCAAATGAGTTGGGGCAAGTTGGTGGAAAAATTATTTGGCGCGTACGTGGAACCGACACTCATCGCGCCGACGTTCATCATTGATTTTCCGACAGACATTTCGCCCTTTGCCAAAAAGAAACCGGGCGATGCGCGCGTGACGGAACGTTTTGAAATTTATGTTGCGGGCGCGGAATACGGCAACGCGTTCACCGAATTGAACGACCCCGAAGACCAATGGCTGCGTTTCGTGGAGCAGCAAGCGAACAAAGCGCGCGGCGACGCGGAAGCGCAGCAGATGGACGACGATTACGTGCAAGCGTTGAAACACGGCTTGCCGCCGACGGGCGGTTTGGGAATGGGGCTTGACCGTCTCGTGATGTTGTTGACGAATCAACATTCGATTCGCGATGTGGTGTTGTATCCGCAGTTGAGGAATTGAGATTTGACGAAATCCCACATCTGCATACAATGTCTTTTGTAAGCAACGGCAATATTCTGAAATCGAAAGGCATTTGCGCCCAGTCCAGAAGATGCAGCGCAAGTGCCTTTTCTTTTTTCTGTGCGACACCCGATGTGTCAACGTGTTGAATGAGTTGTAAGAGACCATTTGATAGCAGAATCACCGTTTGCGAATATTTTCATAGAAGGAGCCAACAACATGGCTGAAAGAGTAAACGGTACGGTCAAGTGGTTCAATTCGTCCAAAGGGTTCGGCTTTATCGCTCCCGCCGACGGCACCAAAGACCTCTTTGTTCATTATTCCGCGATTCAAGAAGCGAATGACGGTTACCGCAATTTGAACGAAGGCGACCAAGTCGAATTTAACGTCGAGCAAGGTCAAAAGGGTCTGCAAGCCACCAACGTCGTGAAAACGAACTAGACCCCGCAATGCAAAAAAAATCAGGTAGGAGATTTCTGTTCCTGCCTGATTTTTTTTACATCTCTCCAAAGAGGTCATCGATGAGCAAAGGTTTTACAGAAAAGGAAGCGAAAAAATTGATTGGGCAATCGTTTGAAACGCGCGCGCCCTTTTCGGGGATTCCGATGCGCACACGCGGGGTCGTTACGGAAGCCTTCAACTCGGAAGACCACTGGAATGTGACGATTGAATGGGTTCGGCCCGGCACGCCGGTGCGGGGGTGGTACAGCAAACACGAATTGACGAATTACATGGATTTGGTAAAACCGCCCGCCGAATGACGCTGCATCGGGGGATTGCGAAAAGCGATTTGACGAAAATTTTAATCTCTCTATAATTCTTTTCGCACGGGAATGGCAGAGGTAAGTGTAGGGCACTGAGGACTGTCCAGACAGCCGCAGTGTCTTTTTCTTTTTGCCTCCGCGTTCTGTGACACTGAGGAAAGGATGCTCCGCACAAGTGGCTAAACAACAAGGCACCGTCAAGTGGTTCAACAACAGCAAGGGCTATGGCTTCATTGCCCCTGAGGGTGGCGACAAAGACCTTTTTGTTCACTTTTCCGCCATCGTGGACGCGAACGGTGGTTATCGCTCGTTGAACGAAGGCGAAAAAGTCGAATTTGACGTCGAAGAAGGACAAAAAGGTTTGCAAGCGACAAACGTTTCGCGCCTCAACTAACGGTTTGGGCAGCGCGCAAGTGTTTGCGCTTTTCGCAAACAACCTTTCACGTATTGCTGCAATCATAAGAGATTATCCGAAAGACACCGAAAGGTGTGGCGAGATGCTCAGAAGACCAGAGCAAAAAGTGAAATTACAAACCCGCTTCGGGCTGGCGTGATAGCGGTTCAAGAAACGGGTTTGTATCAAAAACAGACGAGTCGAATGGCTCGTCTGTTTTTTTCAGTTCAGTTACCAACGCGGCGTGAGAATACAATGTACCCACGCGGTAAAATCGTCCCAGCCAAAAAAGGAATCTGCGCGCAAGCGGCGCCGACAGGGCGCGGGTTCATTCGTCGGCGCGGGGGTTGGCGCGAGTGCGTCGGTTGGCGCGCGCGCGCTTTGTGTTGGCGACGATGCGGTGGCTTGCGCTGAACTCGTTGAAGGGGGGGGTGAAGTGGTTGGCGCGATGTTCGTTGTCCCGAACAGCGGTGCGTTGT
>CALMZO010000326.1 GCA_937870825.1 uncultured Chloroflexota bacterium
CGCGCGGCATTGCGCGAGTACATCCGCTCATCTGCTTTGTATCCGCTGGCAGACGTTGTTGGTGACAAACGCGCGGAAACATTGAGTATAATGTCGCGCATTGGAAAACAAGGAAGTGAGAAATGACAGAAATTACTTTGCACGAACCCACACTGGTTAAAGAAATAGAAACTATCGCAGCGCACGAAGGAATCGAACCTGCAAAATTTGTGACTGATTCCGTGCGCCGTCAAATTGCGCTCTATCGCCAAAAAAGAATTGCGGCGGAATCGGATGCGTGGTATCGAATGCCCGCAGAGGAACGGAACAAGTATAAAGCAAAGTATGTCGCAGTCTTTGATGGTGAAATTGTTGGGACGGGAGATGAGCCAGTCAAACTGCTGATGGAGATGCGTGAACGTTTTGCCAAGCAACCCGTCTTGATTGTCGAAGGTGGCGACGCGCCAATGCCAACCTATAACGTGGTTTCAGTGCGGGGTGTGTATTCAGATGCCGAGTAAATACGATTTTGAAAAATTTCCACCCGCGCCCGTTTTGGAAATTCGCGTGAGCGTTCCATATGCAGCCGCAGGCGATGAAATTCATATAGCGCTCATTGATACGGGCAGTGACTTTACGATTATGCCCCCGTGCGTGCATTGTGGGGTGAGTCACGGATAATTACACTTTACTATGTGGATATACATTTTGAGACCGGCACTATCCCAAATGTGGAAGTGATCGGCTCTCCCGATGCGAGTCGTGACAACGAAATAATTCTTGGACGCAATGTTCTCAATCGCTTGATTTTGTTGCTCGATGGACATGAAGCTCAAACGGATATTCTGAAACAACGCCCCCGATGAATTTAATGCGCGAGAAAAATATGCAACACACAACCCAACGCGCCCAAACCCACGAACTCTTGAAATCGCGCGGCATCGAACGCGCGCTGTTTGCCAACATCGCGACAGTGAAATGGCTGACGGGATTCGCGCCGCCGATTCAGACGGGACCGAGTCCGTTTCTTGGCGGACCGCCGCTCGTGTGGTACGAGAACGGGCATTGGACGCTCATGGTTCTCGATTGGCAGGAAGCGAACGCGGGCGAATTCGCGCGGCAAGAAAATTGCGCGCTCGTGAGTTATACGGGCTATACCATTGACCAACCGCTGACGGGACAAGTGAAATTGCGCGGACTGTTTCGCAGTGTCGTGAAAAATAATTTGTCGGGGAAAATTGGAATTGAGGCGCGCGACGCGCCTGCGGATATAGCATTGACGCTACACGAACTCGGCGCGGCGGAATTGATTCCCGTTGATACGTGGCTCGAATCGTTTCGCCGCATCAAGACGCCCGAAGAAATTCAAAAACTGCGCGACAACTTTTTTCTCACCGATATTGGACACGCGGCAGCGCGTCAAGCGGTCCAAGTCGGCGCGACGGAAATTGATGTGTGGAACGCGGCGCATTACGCGATTGAAAAAGCGGCGGGACAGCGCGTCCCATTGGGGAATGATTGCGTTGTCGGTTATCGCAAGGACAATGTTGGCGGTGCGCCCCTGAAGTACGAAATCCGCGCGGGCGATTCGGTGATTGTAGATTTGTCAACGATTTTGCGCGGCTATTGGAGTGATTCGTGCGCGACGTACTATGCGACGGAGCCAACCGCAAAACAACGCGCGATGCACAACACCGCGCAGCGCGCGCTCGACATGGGAATTTCGTTGGTGAAACCCGGCGCGGTGGCGCGCGAGATTGATTTTCAGGTGCGCGAGTTGATGCGAAAGGAAGGGTATCCCGTGTATTGGCATCATACGGGACATTCGCTCGGCGTCACCTCGCACGAAGACCCGCGCATCGTGCCGTACAACGACATGAAACTGGAAGAGAATATGGTGATTATGTTGGAACCGGGAATTTATTTTTCGGGCGAAACGGGTGTGCGTTTGGAGGACGCGGTGTTGGTGACTCGAGACGGCGCTGAAATTTTGACGCGTCACGATAAATCTATGCCCTAAAAAAAACGAAACCCGTTTTCTCCAAGAAAACGGGTTTCGTTTTTTTCAAACACGTTTGTCCATCGCCACATACTCGCGTTGTTCGTAGCCGGTGTAAATCTGGCGCGGGCGCGCGATTTTTTGTTCCGCGTCGAGCAGCCCCTCTTGCCACTGCGCGAGCCAGCCGACAGTGCGCGGAATCGCAAACAGTACGGGAAAGAATGTGACGGGGAAACCCATCGCCTGATAAATCAGCCCCGAATAAAAATCCACGTTCGGATACAATTTGCGTTTGACAAAGTATTCGTCTTG
>CALMZO010000327.1 GCA_937870825.1 uncultured Chloroflexota bacterium
CCTCTCTGGTTTGGTGTGATGACCGCACCAGATTGTGTCTCACCATGAGCAGTTTCGCAAAAGTGTTAGCTACTCAGGTCAAGTGACAATTATTATGTCCTCCATTTCGCACTTGATATGCACTAGGATCGCCTTCGGCAAAGAATAGACCATCGGCGGATAACCCTGTTCCATACCCATCATCAATAAAGGCGTTCTTTGGCACCGCTGCTTCGGATGTCGCCGACCCCAAACTCAGAACAGAGACAACGACTATTGCAAAAAACAAGATTGTTGTAATGCCGAATTTCACCATTCGAAACTCATTGATGTACCGTTTGATTAGACCTTAACATGATGTCATCATTCGTGCATTAAAATCTTGGTACACATATGGTACAAATTTCAGACCGCCATATGAAAAATAAAAAGCAGTAGGAAATTTCCTACCGCTCTAATTTCCTTCATGAATCAATTTCAACGACCGGCTTCTCAAACCGAAACCCAACATCTCGCACACAGGTTAAAAAATGCGGCGTATCTCTGTTATCACTCAATTTGGTTCGCAGCCGCTTCACAGCTTGTCGCACTGCTCTTTGTTCGCCATCATCCAACGGGCTAAAGTGCTTCCACACTTCACGCCACAATTCTTGATATGTCACGACACGTCCCTCTCTCCGTGCCAGATATTCCAACACCCCATATTCCAACTTGGTCAACCGTATCTCTTGCTCACCCACCCAAACTCGCCGCGCCCTTGTGTCAATCGTTAAATCGCCGTTTCGTTGCGATTCGCGGTTCGCCTTACGCGTTCCGCGTTTTATGCTTTGAGCTTTGAGCTTTGTTTCATTCACAGAGATTCTCCTAAAAAGCAAATTGAAGGTTTATGAGAAATCAAAGAATCAGGGCTTCATCTAGACTCCCTTTCTGGCTGAGCATGCCCGCGAGAGATATTGACAAAACGCGCTGCGCGCTTTGCCCTCCATCACCTGCAATGAGACGCTAAAATTTCTCGAACCGTTCAACATTCGACACGAACACCACCGCGCCGCCAACCTGTACTTCCACTGGCGGCGGCATGTACAATTCGCCGGGTTCCATCACCGGCGGCATCGGGTTCACGAACTGCGTGCGCGTGGTGCAATTTTCGCGGATGACTTTGAGTACCGCGTCCACTTGGTTGTCGTCAACGCCAATGAACAGCGTGCCGTTGCCTTCGCGCAAAAAGCCGCCCGTGCTGCTGACGAGCGTGGACTGAAAATTTGCTTCGCGTAACGCGTCGCTCAACGCGCCCGCATCATCACTTTGCACAATCGCGATAACGAGTTTCATGATGGAACCTCCGGTGGGGGAATATAGAGAGACGGTCTGAAATTTTTGATTCTTGCCGAATCAAAATCTCAGACCGTCTCGAGGGTTTGCAGCCGTTCTGTAAATTGCTCGCGCAACTCGCTTTGCACGCGTTCGATACTGCGAGTGCCGTCGATTTTTATCCAGCGAGCGGGTTCTTGTTGCATCAGTGTTTCATAGCCGCGATGGACGCGTTCGTAAAATTCGCGCGTTTGGGTGTCCATGCGGTTCAGTTCTTCACCGCGCGCGTGTCCGTTGCTACGGCGCGCGAGCCCTTCGCCAATCGGAACATCAATATAAAAAGTTACATCGGGTTTCAAGCCGCCCGTCGCATAGTCAATCACGCGCGTCACCATTTCCAAATCAAGGAGGCGTCCGTACCCTTGATAGACCATCGTCGAATCGCCGTAACGGTCCGACAAAACAATTTTGCCTTCCGCGAGCGCGGGGCGAATCACCTGGGCGACGACTTGGGCGCGCGCGGCGTTGTATAACAAAAATTCCGCGCGCGAGGACATTTCCTGATTCCGCATCGAATGGACGATGTCCCGAATCTGTTCGCCAATTGCCGTGCCGCCCGGCTCGCGCGTGAGAACAACCTTGTCCGCGCCAAATTGTTCGCGTAAAAATTCCGCAAACAATTTCGCTTGCGTGGACTTGCCGCTGCCGTCCATGCCTTCAATGGTGATGAACATTTTACTTTTTCAATAGTTCAAGAAACTGTTCAACCGAAATGTCACCATCCCGCAAGATGCCCCGCAGTGTGCCGCGATCCAACTCACGATGGCGTGGAACAGTTAGTGGAGGACGTCCTTCACAACGGAGTGACATGTGACTGCCTCGAATGCGGTCAATGGAGTAGCCCAATTTTTGAAGAGCGCGTACCAAGTCATCACCAGAGACGACAGGCAGTTTCGGCATTATCCCATAACCTCTATGAGTACATCGTCCTCTTGTGGAATTGTCTCGTTGTGTGCGCGGAGCATTTCAAGATGAAGTTCAACGGCTTCGCGAACATTGTCGAGGGCTTCCTGTCTCGTCTTGCCCTGAGAAATAACGCCGCGCAAGGATGGCACATGCGCCACGATATAGCCATCCTCCCCTTGCTCTAAAACCACCGCATATTTCAATTTGTCCATCGTGCACCACCTTGCCTCAACGCACGTTATCCCACTTCACTTGCATACACGCGCACTCGGCGTTTCGGTTCTTTGCCTAATGAGCGCGAAAAGAGATTCGCCTGACGGATGCGCTCGTGTTGAAAGCGACGAATGAACGCGCTTTGCGGCGCAAGTTCAATCGAATGCGCGCCGCTCATGACGCGCTGAATCGCTTCATCCGTTTCCGTCATGGCGAGATGAAAAGGGTCGTCTTTCGACTCGACGCCAAACAAGTCTTCCAAAATTCCTTCCATCTGCGCGATGGTGTTCGAGCGCAAGACATACACGGGAATCCCGGAACGTTCGGCGTCCACAATCGGCGCGGGACGTTTCTTGTAATAGTTTTTTAGCGTCAACACCGCGTCCGCTTCATCCGATTCCCCGACCACGCGAATCGGTACGTCCAATGCTCTGGCAGCCGTTTCGAGCCGGTCTTGACTTACGCCGTACGGATAGAGCCGCATTGTTTTGCGCGGCGCGCCCGGTTCACGCGGCGCGGATTGAAGATACTGCGCGGGGCGGTCACCCATTTTGCCGTCGCCGCGTGTGCGTTCACGGCGCGCCGACATTCGTTCGCCTTGACGCGGCGCGATGTGAACGCGCGTTTCGGGGCGACTAATTTCCACCTCGCCCGTTGCCGATGAACGCGTGCGAATTTCCGGCGGCAGTGGACGATTCCGCAAAAGCGCGTCCACCGAAGCCGCAACGTCATTATGCACCGCGACTTTGTGGCGGTCTTGAATTTCGACGAGAATGTCAAAGGTCGGCGGCGCTTTGCGTTCGAGAATACTCTTTTGTGTGCCGCGCCGCCGCGCTTCTTCATCCGAGAGCGTGACGCTTTGAATGCCGCCGACCAAATCCATCAACGTCGGATTCATCAACAAATTTTCGAGCGTCTGCCCGTGCGCGGTGCCGATGAGCTGCACGCCGCGTTCGGCAATCGTGCGCGCGGCTTCGGCTTCGAGTTCGCGCCCGATTTCGTCAATGACAATGACTTCGGGCATGTGATTCTCGACCGCTTCAATCATCACTTCGTGCTGCAGCGCGGGCGTTGGCACTTGCATCCGACGCGATTTGCCGATGGCGGGATGCGGAATGTCGCCATCGCCGCCGATTTCATTTGACGTGTCGACGATGACGACGCGTTTGGTGTCTGCCAGAACGCGCGCCGCTTCGCGGAGCATCGTCGTTTTTCCCACGCCGGGACGTCCGAGCAGCAAAACACTTTTTCCCGATTCCACGATGTCGCGAATAATGTCCATCGTGCCAAACACGGCGCGTCCGACGCGGCAGGTGAGACCGACAACGCGGCCCTTGCGATTGCGAATGGCAGAGATGCGATGCAGGGTGCGGGGAATTCCCGCCCTGTTGTCTTCGGAGAAATCGCCGATGCGCGAAACGATATAGTCAATGTCCGCTTCGGTGATTTCGTGTTGCGCCAGAATTTTTTCTCCCTGCGCATAGCGCGCTTCGGGGAGACGTCCGAGGTCGAGAATGATTTCCACCAGGTTGGTGGTTTGATAAATCGTATCGGTATCCGGGATTTCGGTCAGGGCCGCTTGAATGTGCGGCGGCAGCACCGAGCATAATACGTGAAGGTCATCTGTGATTGTGTGTTCCATCAAGTCAAAGCGAGCAAAAGGCGGCGGACAGCCAACCGCGATACAGGTCGGTTGTAAGCGTCCTTTGTCGGAAAGTTAGATTCGATTTATTTCCGCGAAACCCACCGCGGGTCTCACGTGTTCTGTATTTTATGAAACGAGAACGCCTCTCAAAAATGAACTCGCAAGTTCGCGTCTTGCGGGGAAGGAGTGAACCGGTAATCCATTGTGCGCCCACAGCGATTTGGAAACGCTCTAGAGCAAGTGAGATTTTGGCAGCGCGTTTTGTTTCGTCGGTCGCGAATGCTGCGTAGTGCGAATGGCGGGCATTTTTGGCGTTTCCAAAACGGGCGCAAGCCAGGGCAGCGGGGCGCGCACGCGCGCCGTCGTGTGTTTGACCATGTGACTGCGTTCCATTTGAAAAACAAAGCCCGCGCTTTCGAGCGCCGCACGAATGCCGCTTTCATAATCCCGAACGGCGACATAAATCGGGCGCGCGCGCGTTTTGCTCACCAGCCCAATCATTTCGGCGACCATCTCATCCGCGTACTGTGACGCGTCGGGATGCAAATGCAAACGAACCCACGAGGCGCGCCGCCCGCGCGTAATTCGCACAATTCCCGCGATGCTCGGCGTGCCGTTGATGGGGCGTTCCAAGATATAACTCACTCCGTTCAGGTTTTCCCACCAATCTTGAAGTTTGCCGAACGCGCCTTCGGTAGTCAACATCGCCTCCGCGTGCTGGACATTGCGCGGGGTAATCGCCGAATACAGTCGCAAAACATTCCAGCCGTCACGTTTCCGCATCCGCCGCAAGGAAACATTCACCCGCTTTGCGCGTGCGGCGATTTGTTCGGCGGAAAGATAAAAAATTTCTTCGCGCGTGAAAACGGAAAAACCTGCCTGCCGAAAAACTTCTTCCGCGCCGTTGCCGCTCGGCAATTGAGCATAAATGCGCTGCACGCCGCTCTCGCCAAAACTGTTCGTCGCCTCGGCAAGCAGCCGATACCATGTCGTCGCCGCATCGGGGTCGTATTCCAGCGAGGGCGCGATAAAGGTAATGTCCGCTTCGGGGCGATTCTTGCGCGCGCGCGCTTGCACGACACCGAGCGCGCGCTGTTTGCGCCCATTCGTGTAGAGGACGAACGTTTCCGCGCCCATGTTGCCAAACGAAACGCGCGAGGCGAGCGCGTCCGTCAACGGCGATGTATTCGACAAACGCGCCCGCTCCATGTCCAGTTCGACACCGTGTGCGGCGAGTTTGGCAAGCGCGTTCAGCTCGTGAATGACCGGCGGTATCATACGCGGGGCATTTTACTACGGGGTAGGGGGATTGTAAATTTGTCGCGGAGCGTCGGAGATTTTTGCCCTGTAGTGGGGGAGCGAGTTACGTTGCTGTCCCATCTTATTGGCTGCTCTTGACCTCAAACGTGCTCGTCTTGACGAGTTTGCCGTCAAGATAAATTTCCACACGGTACATATCCTGGGGCATCCCGTTGCGATTGCGGACCGCGAACGCGTACCAGGCGTTTCCCGCTGTCAGGGTTTTGTTTTCCTTGAACACCTGACTATCGCGTTGAAACCAACGCGCCTCTAAATTTTCGCCGCCGCGCATTCCTGCCGCGGCAACGGCGACGTACACCGTCTGCTTGGGTTCAAAGCGTTGATAGCCCGCCGAATAATCACTCGGAAAATTTTTGCCGTCGGGTTCGACCTGTCTCGACATCGTCGCCGCGAGAATCATCGGCTCGGTCACCTGTCCGCCGCTTTCAATGGTGAATTTCGCCATCAAGTATTCGTAGGCGCGTGTGTCCACCCAGCTGGGGCGTTCGGGCGAGTACGCCGAGAGAAACGTCGGAATTTTTTGATTGTTGGAAATATCCTGCGGCACCTGTTTTTGCACAAAGTATCCCGAACGGTCGAGCCAAGTGTAGGGCCGCGACGGCTTGATGGAATAATCGTAATCTTCATACATCCAGTACAGATGCGCGAGTTCGTGCGCGGAGGTGGTTGCATCTGTCAGCACATACTGCGCAGTGACGGTGCCTTTTACATCCGCGAGGGCGAGACCGAGCGCGGACTTGTTGCCGTGCGCGGCGAACCAGCCGGGCGGGAACACGCCGACGACGAGAGTGGCTTCGGGTTTCAACCGGCGCGCGGCAAGCGAAATGCTCGCGTACAGCAGATGCGAAGAAATCGCGTCAAAGTCACCCTGATTGTTCGACAGACTTTTTTCATTCGCCGCGAGCATGTGCGGCACGTTCGTCCAATCCACAGCGATTTGGTCATCGCTCACCGGATACGCGGCTTGCAAGTACGTCGCATTCTCCCGAACGAATCGGGGAAAGTTTTCGGTAAAGTTGTACCGCGCGCGCTGCTCCTCTGTCCAATCCACCGGCAAAAAATACGCGACAATTTTTTCGTTCGGCTTCACCATCGGCAAGGTAAGCGTACGCGTGTTGTTGGAAACATCGGCGTCGGGTTGCTCGTCGGTGGCGTCGAGCTGCACGCGCACGGTTTGCATTTGAAAACTTTGCGGCGCGCCGACAAAGACATCCGCGTTCGTGGGGGTCGTTTCGACGCGTTTCGTTTGGGTGAACGTCCTGCCGTCAAACTCGACAGTGACCCGCGCATCGGTGGCGGCGGTTGCCTGAGCCACGACGCGCACGACAGTTTGTTTGTTCAAAATCAACGGCTCGTCGTTGACCGCTTGCGTCACCATCACATCCAGCAGCGCAAGGTCGTTTCCGGCTTGGGCGTGCGCGGAGGTTTGTGCAAGAAACAGAAATGCGAGCGCGCACAAACCCAAGAAAAAATTCCGCCGCCACATTTTTATTTTCATCGCGATAAATGCTCCACGAATTGTAGATTCACTTTTGCGGGCGCGCCCGGCGCATTCACGCTCACAATGTATTGTCCCGCTTCGAGACGCAAGGCACTCAACGCGGCTTCTTGCCCGCGCGTAAACGTCAAGACCGGCGTGCCAAAGTCCGGCGTGGCGTACAGCGCAAAACCGCTCGCGTTGTCGCTCAATTCCGTGACGGAAAAATTGTCGGCAAAGCCGCCGATGGGGACGAGAAACGAACCGATAGTCAGCTGCTCGCCCCATGTCTCGGTCGTGAGTGTAGATTCCACCGTGCGCGCGACGCTCGACACGCGCGTTTGCTTTGTGCCGCTAAAATTCTTGGACAGAAAATCTTTGGCGTCGGTACGCACGCCATTCTCGTTGACCGCGCCGTCGTACGACATGCTCGCCCACAATTGATTTTCGCTGATTTCGCCGCGCAGGTATGCCTGCCAAATGTCCGCGCGCAGTGTGAAAATGAGCGTGTAATCGTGACCGTCGTCGGCGGCAAAGAGCAGCAGCGGACGCAGAAAGCTCGCGTCGCGCATGACGGTGTGCATGGTTCCCAACATGCGAAACAGCTGCGAATACACTTCGCGGTCGAACGATTTCGAGGTGACGCGCACGGCGGCGAGCGCCTGGCGAATGGGCCTTCCCGCCGGACTCACATATTCCACATAGCCCGCGTCGGCGTCGGCATAACCCTGACTTTTCAGTCCTGCGATTACCGCCGCTTCTTGCTGCTTGATATTTTTTCCGACAACATCGCCGACGAGAATTTTTACAGACGCGTTGAGTGTTGCGGTGGATGCGCGCAAGAGTACGAGGTCGAGCGGACGCGAGGAGGCGATTTTGGAACGCGCGGTGCCGAATGCGTCCGTTTGCGCGGCGGGCAGTTCGCGTTCCTCTTGCCCGCGCACTTCAAAACTGAAATTCACGCCGCGCCCCGGCAGGCCCGCGAAAGCCTGGTCCGTCAAAGTTGCCAACACAAATGCTTCCGATGTACCGTCCGCAGGAAGATACGTTGTCGAAGGTTCGAGCAAAATGTTTTCGGCTTGCGCGTCCGGGCTGGTGTTGACGGGCGGCAGCGGGCTTTTGGCATTGCCGGAAAAATCCTTGTCGGTCTGATTTTTGTTGGTTTGATTCTGCGCGGTGAAATCTTTGGCGGTGAGATATTTTTTTTCTACCGTGTCATAGATGCGGACCTCATTTTGCATCCGCTTCCAAAAATCAAGAATGGCGACGCGCTTTTGTACAACATCATCCCAGTCCGCCGGATTCGTGACAAAAATAAAGAGCCAACGCTCATAGCGCAACACGACAATGTACGATTGGGCGTGCGAAAAGTATTTGCCGAGTGCGTCAAAGCCTTGCAGGACTTGGTTGATGAGGTAACGTTCATTGAAATCTGCCGTCACCGTTACCATCTCTACGAACACGGCATCGGGGTCGGGCTGTCCCTGTGCGTCGGGATAATTTCCAACGTTGATGACATCATAGCCCGCGCCGACGAGCGTGTTGAACACTTGCACGGACGCATCAGGATTTTGCGCGCGGGTGATGGGCGCGAACAATAAAAACGCGGTGGTGAAAAGAAAAACAACAGCGAAAAATTTTCTCGGCATAAAACGGCTCGCATAAAAAAGCGAGTGCGGCAAAAAATTTTTTTGCCGCACTCATTATACGTCACTGCGCCAAGATTGCGCGCAGTGCGAATCCACGCGCGCGAAAACAAGTGCGCGTTATTTGTTCAACACAACGTACACGACAATCGCGACGGCGAGGACGAACGACGCCCACAAAATGCCGACTGCCATGTTGCCCTTGCGAAGTTCTTCCCACTCGTTCAAGCCGGGCGTGAGCAGATTCAACACGCGGAACCCAATCGCAATTGCGCCCGCGAACCCGATCGCCGCGACGAGCGACCACAAGACTGCAAATAACATGTTGAGCGCGATGGAACCGTAATCCGGTCCCGCGCCGGGAAGTGGGGGAAGACCGCCTTGAAAAATGTTGCCCATTGTGTTTTCTCCTTGGATGTTGGAAATTGGATGTTGGAAATTGGAAACCGGATATTGGAGATTAGAGATTGACGTTTCACGTTTGACGATTTACGTCTCTCAGCACACGCTGTCTAACCTCCGGTAAAGTTCTTGTTGTAAAAATCCTTGAAATTCGAAATCGGTTTGCCGTTGCGGTCCACGTAAACGGACTTGCCGAACACAATGGTCAAGAAATCAACGTACGCGGCGCTCTTGGCGTCTTGCGTTGTCGCGGTTGTCACATTCTTGTACATGGTGTCGTATTCCGTTTTCGTCGCGGGAAACATGAGGACGTTACTTTGGTAAGGGACCATCACCACATACGTCGTTGCCTCTGCATAGTTGATTCGCAGCGCGGTGAGTCCCAAGAGAATCGGGTTCGAGAGTTGATTCACATTCGTGAAATTCTCAATCTCTATTACCACGGCAACCGTTGTTTTCGCATTGTCAAGGTATCCCACTTTGGTCGCGTTTTGACCTTGCCCTTGCAACAGCGCAATCACATTGTCCGCCGGTTGGTCGCTGCTGCCCGTGCCAACGGTCACAACGCCGGAACCGGTTACGCCGCCCGATGTTGCGGTGATGGTGACAGAACCGTCCGTTTTGCCGACCGTAAAAACCGAAACCGCTTCCCCATTCTCATCCGTTGACGTCACGCGCGGGCGAACCGAACCATTGCCTGAACCACTGATGTCAAACTGCACTTCGGCATCGGGGACGGGTTGGTTCTTTTTGTCAAAGACCTCAACCGTAACGATAGCTTTGCTCGTGCCATCGGCAGGAAGTTCGGACGGCGAAACGGTTACGCGCACCGAACCGATTTTGCCGCTTGTCTTGGAAAGCGGTGGGCTGGGCGGATTTTGATATTTGCCCGCACCGAAATTCTTGTTGATAAAGTCTTTGGAACTATTGCCAAGATAGCCCCCCGCTTCATTGTCGTACACATCGATCCGAATCTTGGACGCGAATTTTTCAAAGTCGTGATTCGGGTCGTCCAGATAATCTTGTACGTCCAATGCATCGGCATAATACGCGATTTCGTAGCGTTCGGTGTAACGCAAAAAGACATAGAGCGTGCCGGAATCGGGGAAGGATTGACGCAGCGCGGCGAGACCATCCACGATTTGCTGGGTCGTTTCCGAGCTGTACAAGTCCTGACTCGCGGGCAGCATGATGACGAACGCGAACAGATTGCCGTTTTTGCCTTCGGCTTCGGTGAATTCGATTACCTCATAGCCCGCGTCCACGAGGGCTTCTTCAGCGTTCCCTGCATTTTCCGATTGCCCGATGTCCGTCGCATCGCCCAAGGTAAAGTTGCCGGAAGCAATCACCTTGCTGCCAACGCGAAAATTCACCGTCCATTGTCCGGTCAGGTTTGCGTTCGGTGTGCCTGCCACATTGATGAATCGTCGCGCGACATTTTGGTCGCCGAATGAATCGGCGTCCGAAGGATACGTCGTTACCGTTCCCGTGTCCTTCTCGTACCATTCCGAATCTACGGGCGTTCCATCCGGCGCGACGAATTGTGTATCAATCGTGAACTGTTTCGTGTCTGCGCCGTTCTCTTCCACCACAGTCACCCACGCGTAAATGGCATCCACATCGGGGGTGAACGAGGCAACATACGTGTTGTCACGCGGGTCGGAAGAAAAACTGTAGAGGAGTGTATAACCGGGGCTGGATGATTGCCGCTGCGGCGCGTCGTTACGAAATTCGCGTCCACTCTCTTTGCTGATGCGCGCGCTGCGAATGGGCGGCTCGGCAAGCGTTACATTCGAGAACAACGCGAATGCTCCTGCCAACACCACAACCAACGCGGCGCCGCGCAAAAACCATCGTGTCACAAATGGACCTCCTTTCCAAGAGTAACAAGGCATCTCGACTCAACTCGCACGTACAAGCCATAGTTTAATGTGCAAGTGCATTTTGTGTCAACCTCTATGCGATTCCAGAACATCATAAAAATTTTCCACAGTCACCGGCGTCTCTTGCCAACCCAACCCGCGCGCCAGACGCATCAACTGCGGCGCGTCCAACGCCGCGCGCTCCAAAACGGATTCATCCTCCAAAACACTCGCATCCCCGCGCGCAATCACTTGTCCCTGCGCCATCACCAGCAATTCGGGAAATTGTTCTACGGCAAAATCAATGTCATGCGTCACCGCAATCACCGTCACGCCTGCGCGCGTCCATTCATCCAAGAGCGCGGCAAGACGCGCCAAGCCAAACGCGTCCTGTCCCGTCGTCGGTTCGTCCAACACCACCATCGGCGTTTGCATCGCGACGACAGACGCAATTGCGACCCAACGTCTTTGCCAAGGCGCGAGGTCGTACGGATGCGCGTCACGCACATTTTCCAAACCACACCATTCGATTGCCAGCGCGACGCGTTTTGAAATTTCTGCCGCGTCCAATTTCAAATTCGTCGGACCGAACGCGATTTCATCCTGCACACTCGTCTTGAACAGTTGGTCATCGGGATTTTGAAATACAAAGCCGACGCGCCGCGCCAATTGCGCGATGGAATGTTCGCGCGTATTCCAATCGCCTATCAACACATCGCCGCGCGACGGTTTCAACAACCCGTTCAAATGTTTGACCAGCGTCGTCTTGCCCGCGCCGTTCTGCCCGAGCAGCACAATACGCGAACCCGCGCGAATTTCCAGCGAAACGCGCTGTAATGCGTGTACGCCGTTCGGGTAGGTGAAATCGAGATTAGAAATCTGAATGTTCATTGCACCAAGTTGAACGTTGCAAGTTCAATGTCTATTAACGTCACAACCTTCAACCTTCAACCTGAAACCACTCTTGCCCCTGCTCAAGCGTTTGTGGCAAAACATCGCGCGTGCGAATCAATCCGCGTTCGCACGCCAATCGCGCTGCGCGCGCATAACGCGTTTCATTCAAGCCCCACGCGCCGGCATTTTGTAAAATTTCGCGCGGCGCGCCGTCGGCGACAAGCGCGCCTCTGTCGAGGACGAGGACGCGTGACGCAAGCCGCGCCACCCATTCCAACTTGTGTTCTACCAAAACAATTGTGTTTCCTTGCGCGGCGAGTGTTTGAAGGGTTTCCATCACTTCGCGCGTGCCTTGCGGGTCCAGCTGCGAGGTCGGTTCATCCAAAATCAAAATCGGCGGCTCCATCACAAAAATGGAAGCGAGCGCGAGTCGCTGCTGTTGTCCGCCCGATAACGCGAACGGCGATTGCTGCGCGACGCGTTCCAGTCCAAACAAATCGAGCGCGCGCGCAATGCGCGTTTTCATTTCACTGCGCGGCACGCCGAGATTCTCGAGCCCGAACGCGATTTCTTCCGTAACCGTCAGTTTCGCGCCGGATATTTGATTGAACGGATTTTGAAACACCATGCCAACATGCGTTACCAATTCCGCGAGCGATGTCTCTTTTGTGTCCGCCCCATTCACGCGCACTCTGCCCTGCATTTCGCCATTGAAAAAATGCGGAACGAATCCCGCGAGCGCATAACAGAGCGTTGATTTCCCCGCGCCGTTCGCGCCGACAATCGCCGTGACCGTCGCGGGCTGAAACTCGCACGTCACATCATTCAGCGCATTGGTTTTCGCTTGGAGATATTTGAAGGAGAGATGTTCGGCGGAAAGGATGGACATTAGCGGAGAACCAGAGGAGAAAAGAGCGCGTAGAGAATGAGCAGAGATGAAAAGACGACAAGTAACATTCGCGCGCCTTTCTGGAATTGTGTATCGCGCAATTCGCGCCAACTTGTTTTTGCGCGCGGCGCGCGAAATGCGCGCGCATCCAACGCCAACGCGCGTTCTTGCACATTTTCCAACGCGCCGTACACCAATGGCGCAATCAACGGCACGAACGCGGCGACGCGCACGCGCAAATCCCCCGTCGTCTCCAAGCCGCGCGCTTGCTGCGCGTTCAAAATTCCCTCCGCGCGCGCTTGCATTTCGGGCAAAAGTTGAATCGCCGTGACGATGATATACGCGAGCGGATACGGCGCGCCGGCTTGCACCAACGCGAGCGCGAGGTCTGCCGGATGCGTCGCATAGACCACCAACAACCCCGCGCCCGCGATGAGCATCAAGCGCGTTGCCGTCACAAACGCAAACTCTAATCCTTCACGTTTTAGCGCGAACGGTCCGATTTGAAATAAAACATCTTGCGCGCCGGGAAAGAAAAATCCTTGAATGAGCGCGAGCGAAACGGCGAGCGGCAAGATAATCGTGACCGTTGCGCGCAAAACCTCGCGCGAAATTTTTCCCCACACCGTAAGTGGGAACACGACAAACACAAAAAGTGCGACGGAAATAAAATCCCATCGCACACTAAACGCCGCCACAATCAACGCGAATGCCACCGCGAGTTTGGTTAACGGATGCAGCGCGTGCCAACCGCTGGCGCGGTCGAGGTAGAAGGATTGGTTCAACTTTTTATCACATTCTCACTGCGCGGGAATTGACTAATTAAACGTTTCGACATGCCGCGCACAATCAGCCACACGACAATGTACGAAATCGTCTTGTCAAGCGGGTCGGAGATGAAACCTTGAATCGTTGCCGCGCCGAGCAAATTTGCGCCCGTCGCTTGTGCGGCGGCGATGATTAAATCTGTGCCTGAACCTGTAACGCCGCCAAAGACAAACGCGGTGATGGGCGCAGAAACAATCGCGGCAATTGCGCCGGTTATCAATCCCGCAACAATCGTCAGTCCGATATTCTTGAATGCGCCATAGGAAGCCGCAACGCCCGCGCAAATGCCAATGACGAACGCGGTAATTGCGTAGGGCGCAGCAGTAGGCGCGCTAAAAATGACGGACCAAATCAAATTCGACAACGCGCCGGTAATTGCGCCAGCAATCGGTCCTGCCAGCGCGCCGACGAGAACCGTACCAATCGAGTCGAGATAGATTGGCAGTTTCAAGACATTCTGCACAATCTGTCCAACAACAATGTTAATCACAATCGCGACGGGAATCAGCGCGAGGGTGATGGTGGTGAAATCTTTTTGAAGGCGTTCGGCGATGCTCATGATTCCCCTCCTTGGGTTTTGGCAGAAGCATTCAATATTGTGATGCCAACAATGTCTTGGTCATGATAATGATAAATCATGTCCGTTTCTTGCATAATGCTGTCATTTGCTTGCTGTGGCTTGCGAAAAGAAAGATAAAGGACATCCGCCGATTCGTCGTAATCTACCCAAACGGGATGCGCCGGTAATGCAAGCAGTGGTCCAATCACTGTACGTGGTAACGTCATCGTGGCCATATTTTCGCCCCCTTCCTTTCTACTCTTTCGGGCTGTGAGGTAAAGAACGCGGTGATGACAAATCCATCCGGTTCATCTCGATAAATAACAACGGCTGTCTTGCGCGTGATATTGGTCTTGTCATAATTCCGCATCGCAAGTGATTCTCCACGTTCGCCCGAGACAATTTTTGTCGGTTCTGCAATCGTTTCAATCACTTTTTCCAAATTGCCTGCCATATAGTCGTGCGATTCAGAAATGTGCGCCCACTGTGTCGCGGTCACACGAATCGTATGTCCATGAACCGAAACAACCGTTTGTAGAATTGTGTCCATCGCGCTCACCCCGACACTCTTCTTGCATCCAACACATTTTGCAGCCGTTCTATTTTATTCAAAATTCGCGACAATTGGTTGGCGTTGCCGATTTCTAATGTGGCGGTGACAACGGCAGTGTGGTCACGGCGCGAACGACTGCTCACCGAACTCATGTTGACTCCTTCTTCGGAAACGACGCCGGACAAATCGTGAAGCAGTCCCGAACGGTCAAACGCGCGCACTTCAATCGTCACGGGGTACACTTGCTCTTGCTTCATCCCTTTCCACGAGAGCGCAATCCAACGTCCCTCGCCGCCCTCGTGGTCAATCACATTTTTGCAATCGCGGCGATGAATTGCAATCCCGCGCCCGTGTGAAATGTAACCGACGATTTCATCGCCCGGCACCGGCTTGCAGCACTGCGCGACGCGCGTGAGCAAATTGCCGACGCCGCCGATTTCAAGCCCCACGTCCGTTTTGGGTTTCGGACGCGGTTTGAGTTCGGGTTCGGGAGGGGGGGGGGGCGCAGTTTTGTTTTGTTCGACTTCAAGTAGTTTGACGCCGATTTGTTGCAAACTGATGTCCGCGTACCCAATCGCTTCTGCCAATTCATCCACATTGGAAAAATTGAACAGCTTGGCAATTTCATCCAGATTTTTCTGCGCGAGTCCAAGCCGGTGCAATTCTTTTTCCAACAAGGTTCGTCCTTCGATGCGCGCAACTTCGCGTTCTTGTTTGCGAAAGTACTGTCGAATTTTTTCTTTGGCGCGCGCAGTATGCACGAGACCGAGTGTTGGATTCAACCAATCGCGCGAGGGACCGCCTTTTTTCGCGGTGAGAATTTCCACGCGGTCTCCGGTCTTGAGCGCCGTTTCCAACGCGACAATTTTGCCGTTCACCTTTGCGCCGCGACAGCGATTGCCGACTTCG
Source organism: uncultured Chloroflexota bacterium (assembly GCA_937870825.1). Lineage (GTDB taxonomy): Bacteria > Chloroflexota > Anaerolineae > UBA4142 > SHND01 > SHND01. The sequence continues at coordinate 15,454 of CALMZO010000327.1, forward strand.
GTGTGAATGTGGTACGCGAAATCAATCGGCGTCGCGCCCGATGCCATTTCGATAATCTGTCCCTTTGGTGTGAACACATACACCTGGTCTTTGAAAATGTCGGTCTTGAGCGCGTTGACAAATTCGCTCGCCGTCGTCACTTCTGCGCGCCATTCTTGCAATTGCCGCAGCCAATTGATTTTTTCTTCGAGACGCGGGTCACGTTTGCCGCCCGGTTCTTTGTAGCGCCAATGCGCGGCAACGCCGTACTCGGCAATCTGGTGCATCTGTTTTGTGCGAATCTGGACTTCGAGCGCTTTGCCGCCGGGTCCAATCACTGCGGTATGCAATGATTGATACGCGTTCTCTTTCGGTTTCGCAACATAGTCATCAAACTCGCCGGGGATTGGCGTCCACAAGGAATGTACGATGCCCAGCACAAGATAACATTGACTTTTGTCTTCGACGAGACAGCGAATTGCGCGAATGTCGTAAATGTGTTCAAAGTCGCGGCGTTTCGCCAACATTTTTTTGTAAATCGAGTAAATGTGTTTTGGGCGTCCGCTGATTTCCGCTTTGACGCCTTCGTCCAATAATTTTTCGCGCAGCAGCGTAATCGCTTGTCCGATATACGAATGACGGTCATCGCGGTCATCGGCGAGAAATTCTTCAATCTCGGAAAATTTTTCGGGTTCGAGATATTTGAGCGCGAGGTCTTCGAGTTCGCGGCGAATGTTATAGATACCGAGACGATTCGCGAGCGGCGCAAAAATTTCCAAGGTCTCGCGCGCGATTTTGATTTGCTTTTCGCGGCGCAGCGCCGAAAGCGTTCGCATGTTGTGCAAACGGTCTGCCAGTTTAATCAAAACCACGCGAATGTCTTCCGCCATCGCGAGAAACATTTTGCGCAAGGATTCTGCTTCCACCTGTTCTTTGCCGTAACGCAGCTTGGATAATTTCGTCACGCCGTCAACCAATTGCGCGACATCTTGTCCAAATTCTGTTTTTAATTCCTCCAGCGAAACAGTTGTATCTTCGGGAACATCGTGCAGGAGAGCGGCGATAATGGATTCCTCGTCCATGTACAAATCGGCGAGGATGCGCGCGGTGGCGAGCGGATGCGTGACGTATGGTTCGCCGGACGCGCGGACCTGGCCCGCGTGCGCGCGTTCCGCCACACGATACGCGCGCTCGATGCGTTCCGTGTTGATTTCGGGATTGTACGATTTTACAAGTTCCAGCAGCAGTTCAAGGTCAGTCATTCCGCCTCACCATTTGAAAAGTGATTTTACAATTCCGTTTGCTTTTTGGCAAGGAAATTTTTTGTGCGTTGTGCGCGATGGCTTTGCGCGCTGTCCATTCGTACCCAATTTGAAAATTTCGTGAACCTCTGTACACTGCTCTCATGCGCGCCATTTTCTTAATCGTACTCGTGCCATTCTTGGTCGGCTGTTTTGAACAAGCCGCACCGACGCCCGTTGAAATTCAACAATATCCCGCGACGTGGACGCCCGCGCCGACGCCGACAAACACGCCGCTTCCGCCCACCGCGACGCTGGTCATTCAACGAACGCCCGGCACATTTCCCACGCGTGACCCCAACGCGCGAATTTTGCCGAACACGCCGCGCAGCGGCATCGGCGTTGCCATGACGCTGACCAATGAGACGCCAAACATTCTTGCCCCACTTGCCGCGCGCGCAAATGTGATTTTCACCGACGGGAGTATGCCTATCCCGCGTGGCGCGTTTGTTTTCCTGAACGTGGACGCGGGGACGCTCGGCGCGGCGATGCCGCTTGCGCCGCAGTACGCGGGCGTGTTGTACGAAAACGCGGCGGGAAGCGACGCGGACGCGCTGTCTGCAAAACGCGCGGCGCTCACCCCGCGCCTTGTGTTGGCAAGCGTGGCAGTCACAGACACTGCGACAATCGAAAAACTTGCAGCCGTGACGGACGGATTGCGTTTGGAAAATTTTTTGCGCGCGCCCGAAGCGCCGAACGCGCAATTTAAAAGTGAAGCGGAATGGAAAGCGGACGTGGACACGCTCGCCGCGCTGTCGTCAAACGTAACCGGCATCGTGGTAACGAATACGCGACTCGACGCAGAGGACAAAGCAACGGAGGTGACGCCCGAACAATGGCTCTCGTACGCGCTCGCCTCGTTCTTGCTCGGCGCGAGTAACTCGCATTCGTTTTTTGGTTTCGAGAGCCCGCTTGCGCCTCAAGTGTTGGATACGCCATTGTGGAATGTCCAACTCGGTTCACCGCAAGCGCAGATGTTCAAACAGAACAATGTATATCAACGCCGCTTCACGAACGGTTTGGTGCTGGTAAATCCAAGTGCAAGTACATTTGCGTTTGCTTTAGCGCGGAATTATTTGGATGTGAACGGCACTCGTGTAGACCAAGTGGAAATGTTGCCGCATACGGGGATGATTTTGTTGAACGTAGAATAAAAACCGCCGCAAAAAAATTGCGGCGGTTTTCTAAGCATCAATAAAAATTTCGTGCAGAGGTACGCTAAAACCGGGCAGAACATCGCCACCATCCAAAGTATCCTTCAAAGTTAGGACGCGAATTTTGTCGAGCGAGGAATACACCGTAATCGTTTTCGTGCGCGGGTGCAAATAAATCACCATGCGCGTTCCCGCTTCCAAATAATCAATCACTTTGTCTTGGATGTCGTCGGAACTTTCGCTGGGGGATGCAACTTCAACGGCGAGGTCAGGCGCGCCGTCGAAAAAACCGCGTCGGCGTTTTTGAGCTTGAAACCGTTCGTTTGAAACGAACGCCGCGTCGGGCGCGCGCACCGTATCGGGGTCATGCCGAAGGACGAATCCCGTTTCTGCCGCGAATACCCGCCCCAAATTATTTTTTGCAACAAAGTTGTGAAGCAAGACCAACATTCGTCCTGCCAAGTCACCGTGTTCCCATCCTGCCGGATCCATAACAATCATTTCCCCGCGCACAAGCTCACTGCGTTTGTCTTGCGGCGCGCGTTCCAAAAATTCTTTAGCCGTCATGAACTGGGTATCAACAATCATCTCAACCTCCCCACGTTACAATTGTAAAGCCGAGTGATGAAACCTGTCAAACAAAAATGACACGGCGAATGGTCACCGTGTCACTCTCTCACTCTATCGCCCCATCACTTATTCTGCAATGCTTCCACGCCCGGCAGAACTTTGCCTTCCATAAATTCCAAACTCGCGCCGCCGCCTGTTGAGACATGCGACATTTTGTCCGCGATGCCCGCTTGTTCCACCGCTGCCGCCGAATCGCCGCCGCCGATCACGGTGATGGCATCGGGCAATTGCGCGAGAAAATTTGCAATCGCGAGGGTGCCTTGCGCGAATTTTGGAAATTCAAACACGCCCATTGGTCCATTCCACACAATCGTTTTCGCGTTCTTGAGATAACTCTCGAACAATTTGATGGATTCGGGTCCGATGTCGAGAATGCGCCAACCGTCGGGAACATTTTCCACGTCCACCACTTTGGATTCCGCATCCGCCGCGAATTTATCGGCAATGACCCAATCTACCGGAAAGACAAGCTTTCCCGCGCTCTTGCTCATCATCTCGCGCGCAAGGTCGAGTTTGTCATCCTCGACGAGTGAATCGCCGACGCGATAACCATTCGCTTTCGCAAACGTATTCGCCATGCCGCCGCCGATAAGGATGTTATCCACTTTCGGCAAAAGATTTTCGATGACGCCAATCTTGTCGCCAATTTTCGCGCCGCCGAGAATGGCGATGAACGGACGCCGGGGATTGTTTAACGCGCCGCCGAGATATTCGATTTCTTTTTCCATCAAGAATCCCGCGACGGCGGGCAAATAATCGGCAACGCCGCGCGTGGAAGCGTGCGCGCGATGCGCGGACCCGAACGCGTCGTTGACGTACACGTCGCCCATGCGCGCGAGTTCGCGCGCAAACGCGGCATCGTTCTTTTCTTCTTCGGGATAAAAACGCACATTCTCCAACAGCAGCACATCGCCGGGTTTCAACGCGTGCGCTTGCGCGACAACCGCGTCGCCAATCACATCGTTCGCCATTTGCACAGGTCGCCCGAGGAGTTCTTGCAAACGCGCGGCAACCGGTTTCAGCGAATATTTTTCTTCTTTGGCTTTTGGTCTGCCGAGATGCGACATCAACACAAGCGACGCGCCGTGTTCGAGCAAATAATTCAGCGTGGGCAAAGACTCGCGAATACGGCGGTCATCGGTAATGTGTCCGTCGCTTTTGTCTTGCGGCACATTGAAATCCACGCGGACGAGAACGCGTTTGCCTTGTACGTCAATGTCGCGGATGGTTTTCTTGTTCAAGATAATCACTCTCTATTCATTCACCCAATTTCTCTTGCAGATAGGTGACGAGCTCTTGGGCGAGCAATACATTGTGTTTCACTTTGTCAGATGTAATTTCGGCGCTTGGGCGATAGCGCGCGTGACTGCGGATTTCGAGTCCTTGTCGTACGCGTCGTCCAAACTCACGTGAGAGAGGTCCGTCTTTGATATAGAGTTCGCCAAATTTATCAACCAAGCCGCCATGCGAACTTGGAATTTGTTCAAGTTTCAAATTGAGTAGCGCTTTGATACACAGTTCTGCGGCGTTGTATGCCAAATCTGCGGCAGCGCGCCATTGTTTGCCGTCCATCGCAAACTGGGCCGATTCCAAATACACTTGCGCCAGACCAAGCAGCTCGCGGTTTTCGGCTCGTCTCAATTTTTCTTCGGGCATAGCGTATGCCTCCTCTCCGCGCTCGAGGACCGCATAGTTAAAATAGTCACTCGGCTCGAATAGCTCAAAGACATCCTCTACCATCGGTTCGAGCCCTTGACCCAGCTTGACTCCAGATTCGAATGCGGCGTCATAGACCGACTCGCGCACTTTGTTCAAATCTCCCAAGCCGTACACCATTACATCTATATCACTTTCCGCGCGCGCCTCGCCGCGCGCGACACTGCCAAACAAAATAATTTTGGCAATTTGGTCGCGCGCGGGACTGTTCAACAGGTGTTGCACAAACACACGCAACGCCTCCAGCTTGCGCGCATGAATTTCATCACGCGGCTGTAGTTCGTGCCCATCAATCCGTACAGGCGCTAACATCAAGTGTGACGGTTGAAAGGTGACAAGAAACGCGAACTGTCACTTGTCACCTTTCATTTTTTACAATCCCTTGCCCACCATGTACTGTGTCAAATCCGCGACGCGGCTGGAATAGCCCCATTCGTTGTCGTACCACGAAACGACTTTGAACAAATTGCCGCCGATGACCATCGTCAATTCCGCGTCGACAATCGAAGAACGCGAGTCGCCCTTGAAATCGCTCGATACGAGTTGTTCTTCACTGTAGCCGAGAATTCCTTTCATCGCACCTTCGGACGCCGCTTTGAACGCGGCATTAAGTTCTTCCGCTGTCGCTTCGCGTTTCAAATTCCCCACAAGGTCAATAATCGAAACAGTGGACGTTGGAACGCGCAGGGCATAGCCGTGAAATTTTCCTTTGAGTTCGGGAATCGTGAGTGATACCGCTTTTGCCGCGCCGGTGGTGGTGGGAATAATGTTCATTGCGGCGGCGCGCGCGCGGCGCCAATCTTTATGCACCACGTCGAGAATTTTTTGGTCGTTGGTGTACGAGTGGACTGTCGTCATCAACGCTTTTTCAATTCCAAACGTGTCTTCCAACACTTTGGCGACGGGCGCGAGACAATTGGTGGTGCAGGACGCGTTCGAGACGATGAAATGTTTTGCGGGGTCGTACGCGTTTTCGTTCACGCCCAAGACGATGGTGATGTCTTCGCCTTTGGCGGGGGCGGAGATGATGACGCGTTTTGCGCCCGCGGTGATGTGTGCGCGCGCTTTGTCCGCGTCGGTGAAAAGTCCGGTGGACTCGATGACGAGCTCGACGCCCAAATCTTGCCAGGGCAATTTCGCCGGGTCTTTTTCTTTTAGCACTCGGATGGCATCCCCATCAATGAGAATGTTATCGCCGTCCACCGCGACGGTGCCCGGGTATTTTCCATAGTTGGTATCGTACTTGAACAGATGCGCGTTTTCTTCCGGTGACGCGAGGTCATTGACCGCGACAATGTCAATGTCCTTGTAACGTTCCTTGAGCGCCTTGGTGACCTGGCGTCCGATGCGTCCGAAACCGTTAATGCCGATGCGAGCGGTCATGGTACATTTTCTCCTTTGGATGTGGTTTGGAGGGAAATAAAGGAAAGCATGGAAATTTTTCCCTGAACACTGCTTTCTGATGACTGAACACGGATTACTGCTTTACCGTTTCGCGGCTGCCGTGTTTTTGTTGCAATTCCAATTGCCGCAATTGGGATTCTATTTCATTGACAAGCGGCGGGGATTTCGTCTGCTTTGTGTACCAATGCAGCACCGCCCGCGCGAGTTTTTCGGAATCGTGCCGCCAGGCGCGTTCATCGTCAACGACGTTCGCGAACGCGTATGCCGAATTGGTTTCGCGCGCCACGACAAAATCAATTTGCGCTTGCGGAGGCAAGTTGCCCGATGTGTTGGCGTTGACGAGTACGCCGTCGAGTTCCAAACCTTCGCAGTGTTTGTGCAGCGCGCGGAAATAATCTTCAACGGCGTAACCATCGGTCTCGCCGCGTTCCGTGGCAACGTTCGCGACAAACAATTTTTGTGCGTTGGAAACATTCACCGCCGCGCAAATATCCTCGACCAATAAATTGGGCAACACACTCGTGTACAAACTGCCGGGTCCCAACACGAGCAAATCGGCATCGAGAATGGCGCGCGTTGCGCCGGGATATGCAGGCACGCGTTCGGGTTCGAGATACACGCGTTCGACGGGCTTGCCGAATTTTGCAATTTGCGATTCGCCGAACACGCGCGCAACTTGCTCTTCATGCGTGCCGCGCACTTCCGCGCACAATGTTACATTCTCCAACGTACTCGGCAAAATGCGCCCGCGCACTGCCAACACGCGCGACGATTCTAATAACGCACGCTCCGAATTGCCCGTGACGCCTGCCATCGCCGCGATGAATAAATTTCCAAACGCGTGTCCGCCGAGTCCGCTATCATTCGGGAAACGATATTCGAGCAAGCGCGCCATCAAGGGTTCGGAATCGGCGAGCGCGGCAATACATTGCCGAAAGTCGCCGGGCGGCAACAGCCCAAGTTCCGCGCGCAATTTTCCCGAACTGCCGCCGTCGTCGGCGACGGTGATGATGGCGGTGAGATTGTCGGAATAATTTTTGAGTCCGCGCAGCAGCGTGGACATGCCCGTCCCGCCGCCGATGCACACAATCTTCAATCCGCGCTGGCGCATTTTTTTGCGATACAAGTTTTCGACGAGCGAAGTGGGACGCGTTGGCATTCCTGCGAGAAGCGCTTCATTCACTTTGTATAACGCGAACGCGACGATGCCAATGCCGAACGCGCCGAACAAAATTGCGCGCAGGGCGCGCGGTAAAAATTGCAGCGTGAGGTAATAGACAAAATCGGGGAAGGGCTGCTCGCGATACATTTCCACCAGCACATACGCCGCACCGAGTGAAAGCAATGTGATGCCAAAGAGTAGAACGACGAGCCAACGTTTGACGCCAATGCCCACGGACAACCACTTCCACGCGGACGCGCGTGTGGGAGAGAGACGGCGGAGAAGGTGGAGGAAAGAGGGCATGGACAGAAAACCAAAATGATTATAGCATATCCGCGAATTGGACCTGTGAGAGTGATCCAAAAATTTTCTTCTTGGAGGTAGGGTATGTTCAAGTTTCTCGCGTTTGTTGTTATAGGGGTGCAGGTGTTTTCTTTGTTTTCTAGCCAAGGCATTGCGTATGCAGATAAATCGAGTATCAATGCTCTTGTACAAGTACCGGCATCAGTACCTGACTCAAATCAGTCCTGTACACCCACTTGGCAGATTGTTCCAAGCCCTAATGTGTTTGAATGGCCCAATAATGTTCTCTCGGGTGTCAAGGCATTCTCGCAAAATGATGTTTGGGCGGTCGGAGTCTATTGGGGTCTGGCGACTCCACCGACTTTGATTGAGCATTGGGATGGGAACGAATGGAAAATTGTGCCCAGCCCGAGTCCGGGGCTCTATAAAAGCGAGTTGTACGCGGTGGATGGGATTGCGCCGAACGATGTCTGGGCTGTCGGCTATACAGAAGAACACATTTTCGAGGGTCTCTATAGCAAGACTTTGATTGTGCATTGGAACGGTACGCAGTGGGAGACGGTTCCGAGTCCAAATCCGTTCGCGTATGACAATACTTTAACTGACATAGTGGCGATTGCAGCGGATAATGTTTGGGCAGTTGGGTTTGGGCGTGATGGGGTGACAACCACAGATTTCCAAACTCCGTTCTTTCTCCATTGGAACGGGTCTGAATGGAGCGTTGTCACTGCACCAAATACAGGAAATGGGCATAACCGTCTTGTAGGAATAGATGCGGTTGGGGCGGATGATATCTGGGCAGTGGGCAGCCATGATTACTATGATGAAGGAGCGGATGAAAATTTTACCATGACACTCGCTATGCATTACAACGGCACGCAGTGGAGCATCGTGTCAACGCCAAATGCTCAGCCACATCGAAACAGTATTGGTTCCGTTTCAATGCTTGCCTCAGATGATGTATGGGCGGTTGGTAGCGCCACTCCCGATAACACATTTTTTCCCGACACTCTGACGATGCACTGGAATGGAACTGAGTGGACAATTGTTGCAAGTCCGAACCCAGGCACACAGTCGAATTCCCTAGGTGGGGTTGTAGGGTTGAGTAGCGATGAAGTGTATGCCGTAGGCGCGGCGACGAAACCCGGGCAGGGACAGAGTTTGGTACTGCGCGGCGACGGGAATGAGTGGACTAGACAGACTACTCCCGTTACCAGTGGATTTGGTGATTATTTGAATGCAGTGGATGGCTTGAACAGTGCTGATGTTTGGGCGGTTGGGCATCGGTACTTTAATAACAATACGAACAAGACACTCATTTTGCACCGCGCGCCGCCAATTTCGCGCGCGCAGTTGAACTTTCCAACAAATGGGGCGCCTGTTAATGTGGGACGAATCCTTCTCAAATGGAATCCCAGCAACTGTGCCACTTTTTACAAACTTGAAGTAAGACGAACGACCAAGAATGGCCCTATCGTGGTTTCGAGCGATGACCTGTCAAACACAAAGTTCAAGCTAAAGAATTTGGTGAATGACAAATATTTTTGGCGTGTGCGCGCGTGCAATGCGGATGGCTGCGGGCTGTGGTCAAAATGGCGAAAGTTCACAAAACAATAAGATTGGACTTTGTGTAAAGAAGCCAAAATCAAGAGCCGCGAATCTCGCGGCTCTTTCTTTACTCCAAATCCGTTCCTCCACCCATTCCGCCGTACTAGTCGGTTCCAACAGCGCGGCAAAAATTGCAGCGTGAGGTAATAGACAAAATCGGGAAAGGGTTGCTCGCGATACATTTCCACCAGCACATACGCCGCGCCGAGTGAAAGCAGCGTGATGCCAAAAAGCAAAACGACGAGCCAACGTTTCACACCAATGCCCACGGACAACCACTTCCACGCGGATGCGCGTGTGGGAGAGAGACGGCGGAGAAGGTGGAGGAAAGTGGGCATGGACAAAGATTAAAAGTGATTATAACATAGGCGGTGTTTGTGATAGGTAGTTCAAATCTAATCAGAAGGAGATTGGAACATGCGTAACCTGTACGTTTTCGCCTTAATGTGTTTGTTCGTTCTGGCTTTAGCGCCAAGTGGGGGAATGGTAAATGCCGCGCCGACCGGAACGACGATCAAAGTAAGTACGACGTTGGATGAGGTCGCAATGAATAGTAAATGCTCCTTGCGCGAAGCAATTCTCTCATCAAACGACAACAAAGCTGTTGGTGGTTGCCCACCTGGAACTGGTTCAGACAAAATAATTGTACCCGCAGGAATTTATAAACTAACTCTCAAGGGCAATATGGTCAACGACCCCAAAACAGGTGATTTGAATGTACGGGGTGCGGTAACAATCAAAGGTGCTGGGATCGGAGAGACAGTTATTGATGGTAATAAGATTGATCGAGTCTTTCATTTAGCGACGACTTCAATCAACAATCCAAGCCAAATCACATTGTCAGATATGACTATTCGAAATGGATTGGCAAGGGATGGATTTGGGGGAGGTGGTATCAGTAACACCGGCGCACAAGTTACATTGCGACGTGTTCATGTGATGAAAAATAAAACGATTCAAGGCACTGGCGGGAATTCTGGAGGAGGGGGAATTATCAATAAAGGATTTATGAGATTGTACGACGTATTACTCACAAAAAATAGCGCGCCGCAACCTACAAGCGGCATAGCTAATCAAGGTGCTGCTGCGGTCAATTTTGCTTGCACACCGAATTGTGGGATGGAGATGGAACGAGTGACAATCAGTGATAATGCACCAGGTAGTGGTGCATTGTCGAACAACTCTACATTGGCGGCTGTAAACGTTACGATCAGCGGAAATGGCGGCGATGGGATTGAAAATCATTCACAAGTCTCCAGTCTTGTAATGAAGAACGGTACCATTGCGAATAACGGCGGATATGGTTTGACAGAGCAGTGGAATGCTACTCTGGCGAACGTGATTTTGGACAATAACACTTTGGGGAATTGTGAGGATTTAGGCGAACAGGGAATTGTTTCTCTTGGGGGCAATGTTAGTGATGATTCATCTTGCGCTAACCATTTTAATGCATCGGGCGATCAGAACGATTCCAGTCCGCAACTTGGAATCTTGCAATTGAATGGTGGCTTAACGCCAACTCATGCACTCGCACCATCGAGCCCTGGGATTGACGTGGGAAATGAGGTCCAATGCCCCGCTTTCGACCAACGCGGCATTGCGCGCCCTCAAGACGGTAATGGTGATACCACAAGCACCTGTGACAGCGGCGCAACTGAATTTGTTGGCACAGATTTCACCAACAATCCTACCCTTCAATCTCCAGCAGATGAAGCGATTCTCAATAAGCTTCGTGTTCTATTGGATTGGAGTGATTCAACATTCGGTGCCTATTACCAGGTCGAATTGCGCCGCACAAGTATTGATGGCGTGGTGATTATGAACGTAACCCCGCTCGAATCACAAATCAAGACCGGGACATTGCAGCGTGGATTCGACTACCTTTGGCGCGTGCGCGCCTGCAATGACCTTGGTTGTAGTGACTGGACGCCGTTCAGAAAATTTACGGTTGCCCAATAGTTTGCATGAACAAAAAGAGCCGCGAGATGCGCGGCTCTTTCCTTACTCCAAGTCCATTCCTCTATCCATTCCGCTACCCTCAACAGCACCCAGCCCTCGAAAATTCGGATTCAGACGCGCAGCGATACGGGCGGCAGCGCAACTCCGGCGTACACCACTGATTGGACATTCGTGGATGGATTGGGGCGCGTGATTCAACCCCAAAAGCCGTCCGAAGCGACGGGAGAGATTGTCGTCACGAATCGCAGTTATTTCTTGCGCGGCGAATTAAGGCGGGTGAGCAATCCGATTCGTGTGACCGCGAGTGGG
>CALMZO010000328.1 GCA_937870825.1 uncultured Chloroflexota bacterium
GCAAATCCGAGGAATAAGCATTCATGGTGCGCAATTTACCACATTCGTCCCTTGAGTTAAATAGGAATCCGTTCTAAGACTTCAAAGTGCGCGAATAAGCGCTCTCAAGCTCACCCCGTTTTGCAGTGCAAGTCTCCGCGTCATCCTCATAGCGTTCGCAATGTTGGTGATTGCGTTATGGTCTTCATCAGTCGTGTACGCTGCTGCCGCACTCACCATAACGCCCATCACTTGGAATACAGTCGGTCTTGATAGCAATAACGTCAATGTCGGTCCCAATCTTTTTCCCGTCGGCGCGCGTGTGTGCAACACGGGCGACGCTACCGCGAACAATGTAACATCGAGCATGATTTGGGATACGACTGACGCCTATATTGATTTTCGTTTAGGTTCACTGACAAGTCTTTCTGTTCCCAGCCTGGCAGCAAGCGAATGTACTGATTTCTATTACGAAGTCGAAATCGCGCGCGACAGCAACGCCTACGACCATGTCCGCGAGTATCACATCACGGCAGATTCAACCGAGACCGCTCTTATCACCACGGAAACTCCGCGTCAGATCTATGTCGAGCATTTGATTTCACAGAATCGTAACGGCATCAACGATGTCAAACTGGATGGAGTTTCTATTCCTGCCGGTGGCGAGATGAATCTGGTAGTTGGCAACACCTATATCATCGAACTCGATGGTTTCACCGCGACGCAGGGTTACAACCAACTCGAATCGTTTATCAACTTTCCCAATATCATCTTTCAAGTTTTGTCGGTGAGCACAACCTATTCGGCGGACAGCAACACCACCACCGTTCCCAATCCCAACGATACGCAATATGCAAACGCTTGTGTGTGGGATGAAGACCCGAATAGTCCAACGTACAACAACTGTATCGGGAATAGTTTAGACAAAGCAGGTGGCAACGTCACGATGCTTTACACCGTCAAGATTCTCAGCGGTGGAGGGACAACACAGACGTTGAACACGCTCTTGTACGATTTCTCTGGCAGCAGTTATCACTACAATTCCGACTTTTCCACCGGTGCTCGCATTGCAAATATCATTGACCCCGCAGATTTCCCCATTACGAAAAGTTTTAGTCCCGACACCATCTTTGTCAATGGCATTTCCACACTGACAATTACATTGGGCAATCCAACATCTGCCACCGTCAGCGCTTACAATTTTACCGACCCACTTCCCACCAACGTCGTCGTAGCAAATCCTCCAAGTGCGACTACCTCCGGCTGCGGTTCGCCCACCTTTGCGCCTCTCGCAAATGACACTGTGCTGTCTTTCTCCGATGGCACACTTGCTCCCAACAGCAGCTGTGTCATCACGGTGCAGGTAACGGCGAATGGCACAGGGAGTCCGTACACCAATACCACCAACAACTTGTTCATTGGAACATCCAATACCGGAAACAATGCCAGCGCCGTTTTGTCTGTCAGTGGCACGCCCCCGGCTGGAACCGGATGCACCGGCGCTACCGCAACTCTCGCGCAATGGACGGTACCGACAACCTCGACCAATCCACCCGATTTGACAGGCGGTCTTCCAACAACGCAAGCGGGGAATGTCGCAACCGCAACCGCTGCTGCATCCAACGCGGCGCGCACAAACATTGACACCAGTTCCGGGAGTAACGACACTGCTTCGTGGAACACCTATGGTTACGCGAACGCGAATCGGCTCAATAATAATCTCATCACGTTTACAGTTGACACGACGAACTATACCAATGTCACGCTCACCTTTTCGATGAGAAATCCAAGTGGCGCCCCCGGTCCAAACACAGTCTATCTGGATTATGATGCCGGAAGCGGGTTTCAGGCGCCCATTCAAACGATTGACCTGACGAGCTCGCCGTACAACGATACCAATTGGCATCAACATACCCAGAGCTTTACGGGGTTGACGAATAGCGGCGGCAATACGATTTTCCGCTTGAGCGCCGACAACGCCAATAACGACAACTCCAATTCGGGCGTGCAATTTGACGACATCAAGTTGACCGGCACTACCAGCGGCGCGTGCACCCCACCAACGCTCGACAAGACTTTTTCACCGAATCCCATCAAGGTTGGCGGTGTTTCGACGCTTACCTTTACACTCAACAATTCCAACTCGATACCTTTGGCAAACGCGGGCTTTAGCGACAATTTGCCCGCAGGCGTTCAAGTTGCGGCAACGCCCAATGACAGCACGACCTGTGCTGGGACACCCACCTGGTCGCCCAATGCGACCGATATAACGTTAGTATTTACCAACGGCACAATTCCGGGAAACAGCTCCTGTACGGTGCAGGTGGATGTAACTGCCACAACGCCGGGACCGCATGTCAACGTCAGCGGCTATCTCAGCACCAACGAAGCGGGCACCAATACGGACAACCTCGCGACGGATACGTTGACCGCACTCAATCCCCCGCAAATCGCTAAACAGTTTGCGCCGAATCCAATCATTCCGAACGGCATCTCGAAATTGACGTTCACCATCACCAACCCGAATCAGAATGATGCCATCAGCGGCGTCGCATTTTCGGATGTATTCCCAAATAGCCCCGCGCAAATGGTGGTAGCAACACCGCCCAATGAAACCTACTCGGGCTGCGGCGCGGGCACGTTCGGCGTAGTGAATGGAGCAGAAGTCGTTCTGAGCTTTACCGGAGGAACGATTGCGGCAGGAGGCACCTGTACCGTCACCGTTGATACGACGGCGCCGAATCTCGGCGCGTACGCAAATACCAGCGGCACTGTTTCGCACATCATTAACGCGGAAACGGTAAATGGCAATACTGCCGCTGATACATTAAATGTGAACCCCCCGACGCCCGCCCTCAAACTGACCAAACAGGTTTCCTCAAGCGCCACAGGTCCATGGACTACGTTTGTTCCTGTTCCAGTCGGCGCGAACGTCTACTATCGCTTTGTGGTCGAAAACGCGGGCGACGTGCCGTTGACCAATATCTCGGTCAGCGATGTAAGCGGCACCCCCGTGGACACCTCAACCTGTGTTTGGGTGAACCCGTTGCCTGTCGCTTCGCCAACGGAAGAAGCGACCGATGATTGCATCTTGGGTCCCGTCAGCGCTGTCGCCGGTTCAAATCCAAATACAGCCGATGGACTCGCCGTCTACAACAGCGTCGAATACCCATCGAATAAATCTACAGCAACATACGCCACAACCGGCTTGAACATTGTCAAGAGCGTCCAAGAGCTATCGTTCACCCAGGCGAACGATGTCCTGCACTATAGCTATCTCGTCACCAACAGCGGGTTTGCTCCGCTTCAAGGACCCGTCACCATAGACGACGACAAAGCCACCGACGAAAGCTGCCCCGCAGTCAACACGGTAGGGGACCTTGACAACTTTCTCGACCCGAAGGAAGAAATCACATGTACCGCTACGTACACCGTGACGGAATTCGATGTACTCGCCGGCTTTGTCACCAACAATGCTTCTGCCACAGCCGACGGTGTGACTTCTAACACCGACACCGAGACCGTCAACAAGAGCGGAACGACGGCGCTGAATGTCACCGGCTTGCGCGGCGCGTTGAACAAGCGCGGCTATCTCGTTATCAGTTGGCGCACGACGAACGAATCCACCGTTGCCGGTTTCAACGTCTATCGCAAAAATGGCAAAGGCGAGTGGAAACAAATCAACGCCCAGTTCATTCAAGCGAAACATGCAGGCGACCCGACGAGCGACAAATATCGCTTTGCCGATAAAACCGCAAAACGCGGCAAAACCTATCGCTACAAAATCGAGGTCATCTATCTCGACACACACAGTGAATGGACGAATACCATCAGAGTGAAAATGCCGTAACGTCTTGAAATAAAAAAAATCCGTTGACAGATTTCCGTCAACGGATTTTTTTTATGCCGATGATTGTTCTACCATTCTAACGCGTAGCCGATTGCCCCCCCCCCCAAGAGTCCGCACAACGCGCTGCCGACACCCCAAAGCAAACTTGCCGCAACCAAATTTAACGCATCGCTGTCGGTATAGCGTGAAACAACTTCACTTAACGGCTCTGCCAACAAATCATTCAACGACGCTTGCATCAAATAACCCAGTCCGAACCCGACCGCGCCGACGAGAATCAACAACACCAATTTTTTCGCGTCCCAAAACGCAATGCCCAAAAACAGACCCAACAGCGCGCCGATGATGGCATGTTGCAAGATATACACCGCTTCAATCATCGTACGATTTGCAATCTCCGGCTGCACGCGCCCGGTCAACCACAGCGTGGTGAGCAAATATCCGCCGCCGCCGCCCAAGATGCCGCCGAGAGCAAACAGCAAAGTGAACGCGCGCCATTGCATCGTCGAAGCGAGATACGCTGCGCCCAACGCGCCCGCCGCGCCGTACAAAATCGTGCCCACTGCCAAATTCAAATTCGCGTCCGTCACATTGATCGTTACAACGCGAGTCAGCAAACCCATCGCCGCGAATGCAATCGCGAATCCTTGCGCGCCCGCGAGCGATGCGCCCGCGAGAAACGCTTTGTGTTGTTCCGACATTGTTTGTGTGCTCATTCAACCATCCTGAAATTTTTTCCATTCCAGCCCAAGTTGTTTGACAATCCCGCGTAACGTTCCTATTTTCAAATCTTTGCTGCCCCAATTTGGGACAGGCGAAATTTTGCCACTCGCAGGATTCAACCAAATGTGATGCGAATCTTTGCCGCGACGCGGCAATTCTTCACAACCCAACGTTTTCAACTTGCGCGCAATTTCCCGATATTTCATGGGACGGCAATCAACGTTTCAAATTTCACCGCGCGATTCACAGTTGTGCGTTCAAGGACACTTGGAATTGGACGTTTCAAATATTCGTATGCCTCCAGTAATGCGCTCAATGCATCGCTCACATTTTCAATTGCCTCCTCGGGAGTATCGCCTTCTGTGATTAACTCGGGTAACACGGGGCAAGTGACTGTGAATCCACCTTCGGGTTGTGGGTCAAGCACTAACGGAAGCTTATATAGCGTTTTCACTGTTCCTCCTATCTCGTCAACACGCGTCCCGCCCACCAGCCGAGCGAATGCGTTTTTCCGTCCAACACTTCTTGTAACAATTCCGTTCTGCGCCACGCGAGCTGCGCTTCTTCCGGTTCGAGATATTTATCGAAAACTTTTTCGAGCGTCACCGTATTGTCAAATATCGTTTTCCATAAACGATAATCGTTGTTCGCGACACGATACAATTGCGCGCGATTGATTTCCTCTTCCTCCTCTCCGTCGGTGGTGACGCGATGGTCCACGAGCAGCGCGGTGGCATCTTGAATATCTTTTACCTTGAAATTCACGCGCGCCAATTTCATCAACAGCAAGTCCGCCAAGGGTAACGTCAACGGCGTCACATTCAAACGCGCGGAAAAATCAATTTGAAAATCTTCGCGGAAATGCGGATGTGAAATTTCTGCCGTCACCTCGTCCTGTACAAAATGTTGTTCGCGCGCGGATTCATCCTTTTTCACAAAACCGCGCGCCGTAAAAATTTCTCCGACGCGCATCCAATCTTTTTCGTCCACCATAAAATCCAAATCCGCGTTCACGCGCTGCAAGCGCGGATTTGTCTCGATGCTCGGACAACGCGCATAAATCGCAATTCCGCCAATCATCCGCAGCATCATCCCGCGCGCGTTCGCATCCTTTACCAATTCCGTGCCGAGTTGTACGAGTTCCTTCGTCGTCATTCTCACAATGCTCACAATCAGTTGGTTTATTTTTGGGGGTTCGCTTCCACCCACTCGCTGCCGTTATTCCTGTACCACTTGCCCGAATCTACTCCCAACATCCAATAGCGTCCCTGTTCGTCCTGCACCATCAAATCATGCAAGCGTGATTCAAATTGCTCACGCGTGATGCGTTCCGTGGCGAGCTGTCCGCGCAATTTGAAATACTCGCTCTCTGCGCGCTCGAACGTCATGCGTTCGGTTTGCGTTGTCCGCGTTGTGGTGGCGCGTTCCGGTAAATCGGGCGGCGCGGAAAATTTTTGCCCGGAGGGCATTGTATTCACGCGCGAGGTTTGTGCTGTCAAGACAGAACTCGCCGTTGTTGTGCGGCGACGCGCCAAGACAAAAAACGCCGCGCCTCCACCAAGCACCAACAAGAGCATAACACCCATTGCAGGCAGCGCGAATTGTGAAACGTCAATGCTTGAGGAGGGCGCAGGGCTGGATGCGACCGGAACCGTTGCCGCGTTTGGCGCGGCGGTCGCGATTGGATTTGCGGAAGATGTATTGTTTGTAACAGGCGGGATATTTTCGCGCGCGAGCAATTCTTCCAAACCCGGTTCAAGCGCCCCCTCCATCGGCGCAACATCGCTCGCGTCGGGCTGCGCGCCCGCGTTCACTTGAATCAGATTGCCTTGAGTGAGCGAAACCTCATTCGCGCCGTTTGGGTCACTCACCAAAACTGTCCCTTCGATTGCCGCAACGGTTGTTCCGCCTTGCGCGTTTCCATTTACAAAATATCGCGTCTGCACACTCTTGACCGCGACGGAGGGCGTAACAATTTTAAAATCGAGCGGTCCTTGACTCACATTCGCGTTCATCACATTGACCGCAACTTGCCCGATGTCATTCACCTGCAGGATACCATGTACCTTGCCGTCGGCGGTCTGACAAAAGCGTCCAATTTTCAATGTGCTGGAGCTGTTTAGCACCACAACCGCATCTGAACCGTCCCCGAAAATAAAATGCAGCGCGACGCGGGCGCTGTCGGAGGTTTGAATCGTCATGCCTTCCGCCAACAAGGTTTTTTCATTCACCTTGCCAAAACCCTTCAAAATTCCTTGTCGGTTCAATTCTTCTTCATTCAACGGGACGATATGCGCGACGCCGGTAACCCGCGTCACGGCAATAGCAAGCGGCGCGCATTCTTCTGTATTCCCAATCTCGCTCAACAACAAATAATTCACACTCCCGATGCCGGTCTCGTACCCTGGCGCGATTGCTTTCACTAGCGCGAAATGTACACCGGGCAAGGGAAGCCCAATTTTGTTTCGGTCGCGTTCCGTTCCCGGAACAAAGGCACCCGTGTAGCTTCCATCTGCCCCAGAATTCTTTTCTTCCAAAGGCAATGCATCGCTGTACAAAAGTACCGTCGCGGGAAATGGTTTGCCGTCTTGCGTTACGTTGCCCAAAAGCGTAACGGATTCGCCCTTTTTGTATGTCGCTTTATCCGTTGCGATGCTCACTTGCAGCGCGCCGCGCAATTTGACCTCTAGCTCAATCTTGCGCGTGCCCTCCTTGTAACGCTTTGGGTCAGGCGAGACCGCGGTGACCAGAATGTAATCGAACCTGCCGTCAAGAAACGGATAATCATATTCAAAATATCCCTGCGCGTCCGTTTTTATCTTTTGCTCCACATTGAGTCCGCCACTGCTTATAACGACTTGCGTTTGCACGGGTCCGTACTGCAAACCCTTCTCGTCCATCGCCCACACGACACCGGTAATGTTGACCGTGTCGCCTTCGTACAGTGTGTACGGCGCGGCGGACGCAATCGGGTCGAGTTTTACCAACGTCTTGAGCTCTGCCGCGCATGCGCCTTCCTGTGAAAACGCGGTGCCGATTTGCGACATCATCGTTCGCAATTGTTCGCGCGTGGCGGACACCAACTGCGGAGCATTCGCATTGATTGTTCCGGGCGGCGCGGTCAAAAAATATCTGAAACCTATATTCAGCCGTCCACATAGAACTCTACCAAAACCATTGCCGCGCGGTCCATCCGTATCCGAATACCAAACTTTCAAGACGCCCGAACCCGTTTGACCGGGCGACGCATCGAACGTTTCACTGTAACCAAATTGCAGAGTCGGTTCAACGGTTTTAATACTGTTCGCATCAATTTGAAAGGCGCGTTCCGCGTCTGTTGCCGTCAGCCAACCACCCACCTCAATGTCGGTTGCTTCGGTGCCGCCATTGATGGTGCGATTCATGAAACCGCCGAGACTAAAACCCTCTTCTCCGAGCGTGATACATTCAAGAAACTTTGTGCTGCTGCATTCACTGAATAAATTTTTCAGCGCGGTCGCGGCTTTGGCAATCAATTCTTCCGTCGGCTCTTGCGCAGAAACGGGCTGCGCCGACAGCATAACCATCAGCACAAGTAACACACTCCCAACCGCGCGCAACGAACGCAAACGGAAATTGGTCACACGAAACATGATTTCCCTCATTTCCTTTTATTCCCTTTGTGCCGAAATTACGCGAAACCACAAATGAGAGGAAATCAAGCCACTCGCAATTCTTCTGCCGCGTCTTCCACCGCATTCAGCGTCGCTTCAATATCCGAGTTTGTGTGCGCGGTTGAAACAAACCAGCGTCCCAAGCCATTCGGATAAATCAGCACGCCGCGTTTGCGTAAGGCGACTTGCAGTTTTCGGAATTTCACCAAATCGGCGTACTGCGCCGCGTCGCGATATTCGCGAATCGGTTTCGGCGAAAAATAAATTTGGAAAAATGACGCGACGCGCTGGACTTGGACGGGAACGCCCGCGCGCGAAAAAATTTCTTGTACACCGTTCGCGAGTTTCGCGCTCACGCGTTCCAAATTTTCGTACGTGCCGGGTTTGTCCAATTCGTCCAGGGTTGCGTTCGCCGCGCTCATCGCCACCACATTCGCGTTGTATGTCCCCGCGTGCAAAATTTCATCGCGCGCGACCGGTTCCATCACCGCGCGCGAACCGCCATACGCCGCGACGCCGAAACCCGCGCCCAACGCTTTCGCCAAAACGGTAATGTCGGGACGAACATTGTACAACTCTTGCGCGCCGCCGCGCGACGCGCGCAGTCCCGTAATCACTTCGTCAAAAATCAACAGAATATCGTTCTCGCGCGTAATCTCGCGCAAAAATTTCAAATATCCATCCATCGGCGGAATCACGCCGCAGTTCGCCATAATCGGCTCGGTGATAATCGCCGCGATTTCGCCCCGATGGTCACGAATCATTTTGCGTAAAATGTCCGCGTCGTTCCACGGCTGCGTGATAATCAAACGCGCGTAATCCATCGGCGTACCTGCCGCCGCAGGAATGGTGCGCGGCGACGTGCGCGGTCCCAAATCTTTGATGGCGGGATGATAACTGTATTCTGTCGCGTCCGTCCAGCCGTGATACTGTCCTTCGAACTTGATAATTTTGTCGCGTCCCGTGATTGCGCGCGCGAGCCGCACCGCGTAATGTGTTGCCTCCGAACCCGAATTGGAAAATTTCACGAGCTCCATCGAAGGAAACCGTTCGCGAATTTTTTCCGCAACGATTTGTTCCATCTCGTACGGCAGCGCAAACATGTTGCCGTATTCGAGAATCGCTTGCGCGACGGCTTGCGTCACATTGCGCGGGCGATGTCCCAAAATCAACGGTCCGTGTCCGAGAACATAGTCAATGTATTCGTTCTCGTCCACATCGTACAAATGCGAACCGTCGCCGCGTTGAATCATCGGCGGATACGGCAGCCAACCCGCCGAGGTGCCGCGCACGACCGAAGTGACGCCGCCCGCGACCGATTCTTGGGCGCGCGCAAACAATTCCGCCGAACGCGTTTCCGTTTTGAGAGAAATGCTCATGGCGACGTATTATAACCCACGTCGTTCGCAAATCGCGTATCGCAGATAAAAGATGCAGGGCAACTGCAAAGTCGCGTTAACTGTCATTTCGAGCGGATGCGAGAAATCTCACTACGCGCGGCAGACGAGATTTCTCACTCCGTTCGAAATGACACCTCCTTGTCAAGGGACTTTGCAGTTGCCATATAAAAGATGGCGGACAGCAGATTTCCACTGAATCCTGATTGCCGTTCACTATCACACCATCGCACTATCGCACTACCCGCGCACGTATTTTTCAAACCATGCTAATGTTTTCGCCCACGCCTCGTTCGCCGCTTTGGCGTTGTAATTGCCGCTCGTGTCATTGTTGAACGCGTGATTCGCGCCTTCATACATCACATATTCAAAAATTTTGTTGTTGTCCTTCATCGCTTTTTCAATCGCGGGGATTCCGCCGTTGATGCGCGCATCGTTTCCGCCGTACTGTGCGAGGACTGCGGCTTGAATGTTTGGCACGTCTTGCAACGGCGGATTCGGTCCATAGTACGGCACACCCGCGCGCAGCTCTGGAATTTGCGTCACACAGCGCCACGTCATGCCGCCGCCGAAACAAAATCCCGTCATGCCAAATAGTTTTTGTGCGACGAATGGCAGCGCCCTGGAAAAGTCCAAAGCCGCCGCGAAATCGCCAACCATTTGCGCGGGCGGCGTATTGCCCAAAACGCCCGGGACGCGCGCCCCGCCCACTTTTGCGGTTCCTCCCTCGCGCGATAACAAATCTATGGCAAGCCCAACATATCCCGCTTTTGCCAAACGCCGCGTCACATCCTTGATGTGGTCGGTGAGTCCGCGATTTTCATGGCACACAAGGATAAGAGGAAACGTCCCATCTTTATTCGGACGCGCCAGATAACCCATCACATTCGCGCCTTGTGACGGAAACGTAATGCCCCTCGCTTGAATCGCCGGGTCGTCCGCGCTGACGGGAACATTGTTCGTCCCCGCCGTCACAGTTTCGGTTGCCGTCGTTGTAATCGTTGGGTCGGCTGACACGGACGTTGCGGTGGCGGCTGCTGTTGTTGCAGTCGGGGCGGTGGTTGCTTGTGTCCCAGTCGGCGCGACAGTCGGCGCAGTTGTTGGGGCAGTGGTGGGCGCGGGCGGCATTGCGGTTGGTTGTGGTGCTGTCGTTGGAGTTAGCTGCCCTGAGCTTGTCGAAGGGGGCGCGCACGCGGCAATTAACGCGGCGGCGGCGGACGCGCCCACAAGCCCCGTTAATCGTTTCAACGCATCGCGCCGTGTCATCTGTCCTTGCTGATAATCCTCGATGAATTCGTCAATGAGATACTGTTTCAAACCATCATCGTGCTTGGCGTCTATCATGTCTCCTCCTTGAAAAAAGAAAAACCCGGCGCGTTGTGTCGTAACGCGTCCGGGTGAAGCGGAACAATTTATGCGAAGCGCGCAATTAACTTGCGAGTCTCAATCCAGCCAGTCTTCGGATTCAAATTGCGCGTATTCCTGAATCGCGCCGTAGATATGTTGAACTATATCTGTGCGCCCAATCGAAATTTCGCAAGTACCATAAGACAAATTTGCTTTGGGGGCTCTATCAAGTCTACGACTAATAGGGATTCGACTGCTGCTCCTGCGAAGACAAGTGCGAGGCAGATTGAGAGTCTCTAACCACCAATTCTCTATCTCTTCAAGAGTCAAGCCATTGTTCAAATAACATTGGACCCGAATTGCTACATCGCTGTCGGAAATTTGAAAGTACTCGCGGAGAAACTCAAGAAAGAATCGAAGCAAATGGGGGTCTGAATTATTGATGCTGACAAGATTCCTAGCCTTTTTTCCTTCCGCCCAATAGAGCATACACGCCGCTGCATGATGCCAATCCTCCGTCAATGCGAACTGTCGTCCTGTATCTTGATGTTGCTTTCGTAACTCGCGATACTTTTTCTTGAGTCCCTCTGTTCCGCGAAATCGCCCGGGTCTGTCACTCTTGAGTGCGGCTCGTTGCTCATCTGTTAGGGCAATATCCCTAACCCAGCGACTCACAACAGACTTCGATGCCTGAACCCGGTATGCAATCTCGCCAAGGGCAAGACCTTGAGACCTTAGTAACCTAGCTTGCTCCTTCCTTTCTTGATTTGCCATGACGACCCGGACGCCAGCTTGTCAGAATATTATCTGTACAACGGCAAGCCCAAAGCGAAAGGTGCTCCCGGACAGACTTGAACTGCCAACCTCCTCCGTGTAAAGGAGATGCTCTGCCAATTGAGCTACAGGAGCATGATGACGGCGCGAATGTATCATCGGCGCAAAGGTTTGTCAATTTGCGAGGCGTTGTAGTACAATGCGCCGCTATGTGCGTTGCGCCGCGTGCAGGAAACGCGTAGGAGAATTATGCAAAACACTCGCAAGTTGTTACATTTGACGCTGGCGCTTGGCATCCTCATTGCCATCGGCGCGAATTTTTTCGCCGGCGCGCTCGCCGCGCCGAATGCGATTGACGACTGCGAAGCGAAAGCGCGCATTCTCTCGCCCGTGCCCGGTGCGACTGTCAATGGCATTGTTCAAATCGAAGGGACTGCCGCGCTGGGCGATTTTGTGCGTTATGAACTTGCCGTCGCACCGAATGGAACGCAAGCGTTTGGCAATATCGGCGGCGGGCAGCAGCCCATTGTGAACGGGCAACTGGGCGTTTGGGACAGCGCATCGGTGGTAGATGGGGCGTATGCTATTCGTTTGCGCGTCGTTGATATAACCAGCAATTATTGCGAAGCCGTCGTTGGAAACATCAACGTGCGAAATTCAGGACCGACCGAAATTCCCACGCCTGCGGAAACTCCAACGCCGCAAGAGACAGAAGCGCCGCCGATTCAAAACGCCGTGCCGACACCCGTTCCGACAACGCCTGCGGCTGGCACTCCTGCCGCGAGTGTTACCGCACCACGTCCCGCGCCGTCACGCACTCCGGAAGCAGGGTCAGGTGGAATTGGTGGAATCGAGATTGACCAAATCGTCCAGGCGGCGACAGATTTTTTTGCCGCGTTGGGGCGCATCTTTTTGTTCGGCGTTCTCGCGATGGCAGGCATTTTCTTTTTTGTCGGCGTGATTTATTTTGTGCGCCGCGTACTCTGACAACGCGGCTCAGAGGCGGAAACGCGAACGGCTGAATCACCGGTTCTGCCATGCGTTAAATACACTATGCCGGATTTAAACGAACTTTTCAACTCGGTTACCTCGACCTTTCCCGATTTATTCGACGCGTTCACACGCGGCGCGCAGTATGCCATGGCGGGCTTTATCTTGCTCGGCATTATCTATTTTTTGCGGCGCTATTTGTAGCAAAGGGCAGCGAACCGATAGCATATCGCGCAACACTGGCTGATTGCTGCTTACTGCTCACTTGAGCACTCCGTCAACTCCGTCTCGAAACCATGCCCATCTCGACCAACTGGCTCGCGCGCAAATGGAGCCGCGGGGATTCGGTCCTCGCTTCGTACGCACCGATGAAACTCATCGCAGGTCTTGGCAATCCGGGAATCAAATACGCGCACAATCGTCACAACGTCGGCTTTATGGTCCTCTCGCATCTCGGGCGCAGTGAACATGCCGAGTTCCACCGTCAACGTTTCAACGCACAACTCGCGGAAATCAAAATCGCAAACGAGCGCGTGCTGTTGGTGAAACCGCAAACATACATGAACTTGTCGGGCAGCGCGGTGGGGAAACTCACCGCGTTTTATCGCTTGCCGCGCGCCGATGTCATGGTCGTCTATGACGATTTGGATTTGCCGCTCGGAAAAATTCGCCTGCGCGCGAACGGCAGTTCGGGCGGACATCACGGCATGGAATCCATCATCCACACACTCGGCGGCAATGACATTCCGCGCCTTCGCATCGGCATCGGACGCCCCGACCCGAAACAAGATGTCGGTCACGTGCTTGGAAATTTTTCCGATGACGAAGCAAGTATTTTGGATGATGTGTTACAGCGCGCGTCGGATGCGCTGCGCGTGTGGGTAAAAGATGGGATTGTAAAGGCGATGAATGAGTTCAATGCCTCTTGACGCAGGACGAAAGACGAATGACAAATATCAATGTCACAAGTCTTTCGTCGTCCGTCGTTCGTCAATCTGGTGAATCTCTCCGGCTTGTTGCCGCTTCTCGACACTGTTCTTGAATTTCAATCGCTCCTCTCGCGTCTTGAACAACCGCGCGTCACCGAGCCGATTCAAGTTCTCGATGCCGCGCGCCCGTTTGTCCTTGCCGCGCTGCAGCGAAAACGCAACGCGCCGCTTGTCGTCGTCACCGCGCGCACCGAACGCGCCAAGCAACTTTGGGCAGATTTGATTTCGTGGAGCGCAAATCCCGAACGCATTTTTTTCTTTGCCGAACCCGACCCGTTGTTGTACGAACGCATGCCGTGGGCGACAGAAACCATTTCGCTGCGACTCGCCGCGTTGTCCGCACTTGTCATTGCGAGGAGCGCAGTAGGCGACGAAGCAATCTCCTCTCCTCCCCTCATCGTCACCACCATGCGCGCGTTGATGACGCGCACCGCGCCGCGCGAGGAATTTCAACGCGGCGTGTTTGTGTTGCAGCGCGGCGCAAGTTTATCGCTGGCGAATATGTTTCGGGCGTGGACGGCGCTCGGTTATGAACACGCGCCTGTCGTGGACGCGCCCGGACTGTTTTCGCGGCGCGGCGGTATCGTGGACATCTGGATGCCATCGCGCCCGCTGCCCGTGCGCGTGGAACTCGTCGGCGATGAAATTGAATCGCTGCGCGAGTTTGACCCCGCGACCCAGCGTTCGGGCAGCGTGGTCGAAACGCTGATGATTACGCCCGCGAGCGAAGCGGAAATTTCGCGCGCGCCGCGTGTTGCCGAAATCGCGCGGGAGTGGGATTTGTCGTCCGTGCATCCCGTCGCCGCGAACGGATTCAAACAAGATTTTGAGCAGTTGGAAAACAAGCAGCGATTTCGCGGCATCGAATTTTATTTGCCATATTTCTATGATGACACGACTACACGCGCGCAAGAATCAGATTCAAGGAGTGAAAACCGTGAGCGTGTAGGCGTGGCACAGAGCGCGACGCTGTTGGATTATTTGCCGGAAGGCGCGCTCGTCGTCGCGGACGATTGGCAAGAGCTCGAGGCGATGACGGAAGCGTTCGAACAGCAAGCGGAGCAGGTGCGTCAAGATTTGGAAGCGCGCAACGAAATTCCACCACATTTGGCGAAACCTTATTTTTCGTGGAACGAGTTGCGCGAAAAAATGTTGCAGTACACGCGCTTGTTGTTTGATTATCGCGGCGTTGAGGATTCGCCCGCGCTGCCGTTTTTCCCCGGCAAACGTTTTGGCGGACAGGTCAAACGCGTTGTGGATGAAATGATGCAGCAGCGTGTGAATGGCGCGCGCGTCGTCGCTGTGACGCGTCAAGCCGAACGCATTTCCGATTTGCTCCGCGAACGCGAATTTTTCATCAATCCGAAAACCGAAATCGAACACGCGCTCGACGCGGGACATATTGTTTTGGTGCAAGGCGCGTTGACGGAGGGTTTCATGTTGAAAGTTGAAAGTTCAGAGTTGGGGCGAGGTGACATCCCTTCAACTTTCAACCTTCAACTTTTAACGGACGCTGAAATTTTCGGCTGGTCGCGTCCCAAGCCGCGCCGCATCGCTACGCAACGCGCGCGCACGCAATCGCCCGAAGCGTTTTTCGCGGATTTGGCGGAAGGCGATTATGTCGTTCACATTGACCACGGGATTGGGATTTTCAAAGGACTTGAAAAATTAGATTTCGGCGGACCCGACACGGAATTTTTGAGAATCGAATACGCGCACGACGATAAATTGTACGTGCCGGTACATCAATTGGACCGTTTGAGTCGGTACGTCGCGCCCGGCGGTCACAAGCCGACGCTGCATCGTCTTGGCACGGCGGAATGGGCGCAAGTCAAAGAGCGTACGAAAAAAGCCGTCGCCGACATTGCGCGCGATTTGTTGGAGCTGTACGCCACGCGCGAAATTGTGAGCGGGCACGCGTTTTCCGATGATACCCAGTGGCAGCACGAACTCGAGGCATCGTTCCCGTACGTCGAGACGCCGGACCAATTGACAGTGATTGAGGCGGTGAAACGCGACATGATGCAGCCGCGTCCGATGGACCGTCTCGTCGTCGGCGATGTGGGTTATGGCAAAACCGAAGTCGCGCTGCGCGCTGCATTCAAAGCGGTGATGGACGGCAAGCAAGTCGCGATTCTCGTGCCGACGACGGTTCTCGCACAGCAGCATTTCAATACCTTTCAAGAACGGCTCGCGCCGTTCCCTGTCCGCGTCGAAATGTTGTCGCGTTTTCGTTCTGACAAAGAACAGGACGAAATTATCAAGAAACTCGCGGAAGGTTCGATTGATATTGTCATTGGCACGCACCGTATTTTGTCGCAAGATGTTGTGTTCAAAGATTTGGGTCTGATGATTGTCGACGAAGAACAGCGCTTTGGCGTACAGCACAAGGAACGTTTGAAACAATTGCGCGCGCATGTGGACGTACTCACGCTGACCGCAACGCCGATTCCGCGCACGCTGTATCTTTCGTTGAGCGGCGCGCGCGATATGAGTACGATTGAAACGCCGCCCGATGAACGATTGCCGATTCGTACGTATGTTGCCGCGTACGAAGAGGGACTCGTGCGCGACGCGATTTTGCGCGAACTCGACCGCGGCGGGCAAGTGTTTTTTGTCCACAATCGCATACAGGGCATCGGCATCATCGCCGAGCAGTTATGCAAACTTGTACCCGAAGCGCGTATCGGCATCGGACATGGGCAAATGCGCGAAGAGCAACTCGAACAGGTGATGAGTGAATTTGCGGCGGGCAAGTACGACGTTCTCGTGTGTACGACGATTATCGAAAGCGGGATTGATATTCCGAACGCCAACACCATCATCCTCAACAACGCGGACAGGTTCGGACTCGCGCAGTTGTATCAATTGCGCGGGCGCGTCGGACGCAGCGCCGCGCGCGCGTACGCGTACTTTTTGTACGACAAGCGCGCGAATCTTTCCGACGAAGCGCGTTCGCGTTTGCAAACCATCGCGGAGGCATCCGAACTGGGCGCAGGTTTTCAGGTGGCGATGCGCGATCTGGAAATTCGCGGCGCGGGGGAAATGCTCGGTGCGCGTCAATCGGGGCACATCGCGGCGGTGGGGTTGGATTTGTACGCGCGGTTGCTCGCGGGCGCGATTCAAGAAGCGCGCGCGAAATCCGAGCCGGACCACAAGAACGGCAAAGAGCGTGTGAACCCCGCGCAAAGGATTTTGAACGCGCCTTCCATTGATTTGCCGCTCGTGTCTCAAATTCCCGAAGAGTACGTGACGGACAGCGCATTGCGTTTGCGCTTGTATCGTCGTCTTGCCGATGTGAACGACGACGCGCAGGTGGACGACGTGGCACGCGAATTTCAAGACCGCTTTGGCGCGCTGCCCGAACAAGTGGAAAACTTGTTATACCTTCTGCGCGTCAAACTCGCGGCAACGCGCGGGAATGCGGCGACGGTCACGCTCGACGACGGACGCATCATGGTGCGCTTTCGCGAAGAAGACAGCGCGCGGATGGAACGTTTGAACAAAAAATACGGACAGCGCGTGCGCGCCTCGCGGGACCGCATGTGGCTGCAAGGACCCGAGGTTGACTCGAATTGGCGGGAGCATTTGTTGGACGTGTTGAATTGGGTCGCGCGGAACCTCTAGCGTCGTTATTTCATTTTGGAAATGGGACTGACCTCACTGCCCGCGCAACTCGCGGGCATTCTTGTTCTTGGCATCGGCGTCGCGTATTGGTTCGGTTATGGCGCGACGCGATGGCTCTTGCCGCGCGAATGGCTGGCGTACCGCTGGCTGCTGATGCCTGTCGTTGGCTTGACAGTGTTTGCCGTCATCGCGCAGCCGCTTGCGTTGTTGGGAATCAACAGCGTGCAGTTGGTTTGGCTTTTGTTTGCGCTCGCACTTGTTGCCAACGCCACGGCGATTTGGAGAGCGCCGCGCGGCGCAAAGCTCGCGCGGCGCGAAATTTTCTTGCCGCTGCTCATCGGGTTCGTCGCGTTCGGCTTGAGTGTGCTGCCGCTGTTCGCGTACGGCTATCTCACGGTGATTGGTTACAACGTGGACGCAAGCACGTACGTTGCCCAGGCGGAATTTGCAAAACAGGTCGGCTTGTCAAGCGCGCGCCTGTATGAAATTCCCTCGTCGTTCGCGTTCACGGTGGCGCGGACGATTGAATCGGGGATTGGCGCGGTTGCGGGCTTGTGGCTCTCGGTTGCTGCTGTCCTCGTGGGACGCGACGCGTTTTTTACATTTGCGCCGCTGCTGGGCTTGTGGCACGCGTTCAGTTTTTTGAGCGTGTATGTTTTGTATCGCGTTTCGTTCCGGTTGGATGTTTGGACAAGCTTTCTCGCGCTCGCCGCGCTCGCGCTGAACAGCGTGCGATTGTTGATTCCGCTCGACAATTTTGCGCCGCATACATTCGCGCTCGCGCTGCTGCCGTTGGAGTGGATGGCGACGCAGTTGTATTTTGAAACGCGGACACGCCGCGCGCTCTTGCTCGCCGCGCTGACATTCGGCGCGCAGATTTTGATGTATCCCGAAGCGACACCGTTTTACGGGTTGCCATTTGCGATTTATTTGTTGCTGCGAATACGTCATTGGAGATCCGTGCGCGGGGAGTTGGCGAGTGCCGTCAAAATTGGAGTGTTGACCGCGCTGCTGGCGCCGGTAGCGGTGTGGACGTTGTACAAAAGTTTTGTGCCGCAGGTGGGTACCGTCGCGCTGGCAATCGGCGGAACGTTGCAAACGTTTATTCCCCTGCCGCAAGCGTTTGGCGTGAACGCGCTGCACGTGTTGGAACCCGAAGGGGTAAAAGTATGGGACACGGCACTGCGCGGCGCGTGGGATGTCTTTGCAGGGATAGGCGTGGTGGTGTTGATTGCGCTGTTGAGTTTTGGTTTGTGGCGCGCGTGGAAAGCGGAACGGCGCTTGTTGGCTGCGAGTGGCATTGCGATTGTGCTGTTGCTTGCCGTCATGTTTTTTGTGCAACACTATCCGTATGGTTTTTTCAAAACGTTCGCGACAGGTCTGTTTGTGCTGCTGGCATTGATTGCGTTCGGCGCGGAAACGATTGTCAAAAATTTTCGCGCGGCGGAAACGCGCAACCGATGGTTGTTCGTGCCCATCGTCGCAGTTTTGATTTTGTTTTTCTTGATGGGAGGGAGCATGGTGTGGTTTCAAACGATGCTGGCACAACGTGACCCTGTCGTCACGCGGCGCTTGATTCAACTGTCAAACAGCGCGCTCGTGCCGCCGAACGCGTCCATCTTGTTATCGTTGACGCGTCGTTCCAATCCGCGCATGTATTGGGCTGCCTATTTTTTTCGTGAAAATCCGATATACGGAAACGGCATCGTCGCGTATGCGGAGATTCACAACGCGCAAGAAGACATCGTGTACGATTTCGCGTTGTTGAATCGCGACGAGAATCCTGTCGAGTTTGGTTATGTGCCGGATGCCCAAGTGTGGCAAGACCGGTGGACGATTCTGTATCGTGCCAAATAGCGCGTCGAGTCGCACACGGCGCACCCAACCCCCAATCTGACCTGTGCTACAATTCTCCGCATGTCTCTCCTCGCCGATAACAAATATCTCGCGCTGCTGCGCGACAATCCCGAATATCGCAAGTTGTACTTTGGACAAATTGTTTCGCTGCTCGGCGATTGGTTTGAATATATCGCCGTGCAAACGTTGGTGTTTCAATTGACGGGTTCAGGACTCGCCGCCGGACTTGCCATCATCGCCTCGAATCTTCCTTCGTTTTTTTTAATTCCTCTCGCAGGTTCCATCGCCGACCGCTTTGACCGCCGCAAAATTATGATTGTAACGGACTTGGTGCGCGCGGGGCTCGCGCTGTCGCTGCTGCTCGTGCGTACTCCCGACCAAATTTGGCTCGTGTACGTATTTCAAACGCTGTCCGTGTTGTTTGCGAGTTTTTTCAATCCCGCGCAAAATGCCGCGATTCCGAATCTCGTGAAACGCGACGAACTATTGACGGCGAATGCAATGTCAAGCGCGACGTGGGGAACGATGCTTGCGGTGGGAAGTTTCGCGGGTGGCGTGACGATTGCGGCGCTGGGACGCGATACGGCATTCATCATCAATTCGCTTTCGTTTCTCGTCTCGGCATATTTTATTTGGCGCATTCGCGCGTCGTTCAGCGAACATCGCGCCGTTGTGCGCAAGGGATTGAATCCCTTTGGCGATTTTGTGGAAGGATTCAAATACGCGGTGCAGCGTCCGCAGGTGTTCTGGCTATTGCTGGTCAAGGCGGGCGCGGGCTTGGCGGGCGGCGTGTTGTTGCTGCTGACGGTGTTTTCGTTTCAAGTGTTTGACGCGCAGGAGGCAGGCGTTGGGCTCTTGCAAATGGCGCGCGGCTTGGGCATTTTGATTGGACCGTTCATCATTGCGCGCATGGTGGCAAACAAAATCGGACGCGCGCAGCGATTCATTACGCTCTGCTTTTTTCTTTCGGGCTTGAGTTATATCGGATTCGGACTCGCGCCGACGATTGTGCTGGCGATGGGGTTTGTCTTTTTCGCGCATTTCGGGTGGGGCAGCAATTGGACACTATCGGCGGCATTGTTGCAGCGACTCGTCCCCGATTACATTCGCGGCAGAATTTTTTCGATGGACTTGGGGTTGCTCACGCTCACGCTCGCGTTGTCCACCTTTCTCACCGGACTCGCGGCAGATTATTTTGAGCCGCGCTATGTCGCGATAGGTTTGGGCATCGTGTTCATGTCGTTCGGCAGTTTGTGGACATTGGCGGTTGTGATGAGTCAACGCCGTCAGCCGCGCGAATGGCAGGACGGATTGATGACCGACGCGCAAGTGCAGGAACGTCCCGATGTTTTACCTGTGGGAGCGGAATAGTGGACTTGATACTGATTCGACACGGACAATCGCAGTGGAATTTTGACCAGACGGGCGGGGAAGATGCGCCGCTGACCGCGAAAGGACGCGCGCAAGCGTACCGCGCCGGATTCTATTGCGCGACGCAATTCAAGCTGCGCGCGTTGTACGCGAGTACGTACGAACGCGCGCGGGTTACCGCGGAAATTATCAACTCGTTCTTGAATCTCGAACCCATCACACTGCTCGACGAGTTACGCGAATTCAGCGAAGACTATTCGTTTCAACTCGCACAGTTTGATTCGCCGCCTGACGCGTTCGATGTGCAGACAGCGATTCAGCCCGCGCACGTTTCCGCGTATTACGTTTCATTTCACGCGCGCGTGATGCGCGGCGTAAAACAAATTTTGACCCGGCATCAAGATTGGTTCGACACGGACGCGCAAATCGGAATTGTCTCGCACGGCGGCACGATGGGTACGATTCTGCGTTCGCTCGCGGGCAGTCATCACTTTTCGCTCAACACCGAAAACACAGGCATTCATATTTTGCGCTGGCAAGAAAAACGCTGGCATCTTATCGCCATCAATCGCACGGAACATTTGGAATGCGAACGGTGGGAACATGAAAAGGGCAAAGATGCGTGATGGAGAGATGGAGTGACGGAGTGAGCGGTGTGCGGGAAGCAGTGGCGATTCGCAATCCGCCATCTGCCAGCGGCGATTTGCTATGAGCGCATGGGATGAATTGAAACGCGACGAGGTCTTGCGCGCAAATTGGTTTTCGATTCAACAGTCGGATATCGAACTTGCCGACGGTTCGGTGGGACGCGGCTGGCATTGGATTGATTATCATACTCCGGCAGTGGGAATTGTGCCGGTGCGCGACGACGGCGCGATTTTGTTGGTGAATCAATTTCGCTTTACGACGCGCACGCGCGATTGGGAACTGCCCGCCGGACGCGTGGACGCGAACGAATTGCCGCAAGATGCCGCGCGGCGCGAATTGCGCGAAGAGACAGGGCATATTGCGCGCGTGTGGGAACCATTGGGCGAATATCATCCGTCGAACGGTTCGAGCAATCAAAAATTTATTTTGTTTGTCGCGCGGGATTTGGAAAACATCGGCGCGATTCAGGATACGAACGAGGTGGACGATGCGCGCTGGTTTTCCGAACAAGAGGTACGCGACAGGTTGGCGCGGAATGAAATTTTGGACGGAATGTCGGTGACGGGACTGTTGTGGTATTTTTTCAGGGCACGTTTTCGGTAGCCGCGCGGCCAAGGGCATGCACAAGGCGCCAAACGGTACGGGAGACTAGACCTTTTGTAGGTACAACTCGTGCATCGCAATCAGTTTTTTGCTTATTTCAAAAAACAGTGAATTGTCCTAAGCTCACAAGCGACGATGTATTGTCTTGCCTTGTGAGCGCGTTGAACATTTGCCACTGCACGTCAAGGTGAAGGGCGCAATCAAACAATCCGGATTCAGCTTACAAGGACGACAACCAATGGTCGTCCTTGTATTTTGTTTCTTGATTCATCAAGCACAGCAAGTAACTTTTGTGGTAGAGGGAAGCAAACAATGAAAAGCCAAGTGACAGTTCAGACACAGGAAGGCAGCATGGGCTTGGAGTGGCGGATTCTGTTGACCGCGTTGATTTTGAGCGTACTGTTTTTGGTCGCGCCGTTTTTCCAGACCGGCGAAACGGTTCAAGCCCGCAGCTCGGTGGTTCAGACGACGGCGCTAACGGCAGCCGGGGCAGTTGAACAGACGACCGCCAATTCCAGATAACGTGGGTGTGCCGACCGACGGGCAAGTCTGATATAATGGCAGCATGACCGCCGATGAATTTGAGCGCATCATCGCAGATACACTGGACCAACTGCCCGCGTCGTTCCAAAAACGTCTGGAGAATGTAGAAATCGTCTTGGAAGAATACCCGGACGCGAGCGCGATGCGGCTTGCGGGTGTAACCCATCCCGAACACCTTTTAGGGCTTTATCACGGGATTCCGTTAACGGAACGAACAGCGGGCTACAACATGGTTGCGCCCGACAAAATCAGTATTTATCGCCAGCCGTTGCTGCGCCACTATCGTTCGCCGGAACAACTGCGTGACGGCATCAAGCACACTGTCTTGCACGAACTCGCGCATTATTTTGGAATTGACGATGAGCGTTTAAGAGAAATTGGGGCATACTAAAAAAAGCAAAACCTCGC
The DNA here is from genome assembly GCA_937870825.1 of uncultured Chloroflexota bacterium. Classification (GTDB taxonomy): domain Bacteria; phylum Chloroflexota; class Anaerolineae; order UBA4142; family SHND01; genus SHND01. The sequence continues at coordinate 22,760 of CALMZO010000328.1, forward strand.
AGGTCGCAAAGACCTGCGAGGTTTTTTTTAGCTCAGCGCGCGGCGGTCGCGATTCCAGAAATAGAACCACAACCCCGCGCTGATGGAACAGAACACGGCGACGACGAGGATAAGCATCACCATGTTGCGCTGATTAAACGCTTGCACAAAATCGCCCTCGGGGTTCAACTGCGTTTGGATAAAGAGGAACAAGACGGCGACGAACAAAACAGCCCACAGCCACTTGTTGTGAGAGAAAAAATCGCGTCCCATTGTCCCGTACACGGGAATCAATTCAAAGAACAGCGTTTGAATGCCGACGGCAAAGATCAAAAGGAACAACGTCGAGAGCCACAAGTTCGCGCCTTGTGACTGCGGCACGAGTGCGGACAAGACCCAGCCGAGCAGTGCCGTAATCCCGACGGACACGAGACCCAGAACCGCGTGCGTTGTGGGATGCCCCTTTAACTCGCCTTGCGCGCTGCCCGCACTGCCAAACAAAATCCCCGGCGCAAGTCCGGCAAAGCGCGAGAAAATCATCGAACCCATTGCCACGCCAAAATTCGCGCCGTTGACGCCGATACTGCCCGCGCCGCCATAACGCCGCGAGTAAATCACCTTTGCAACATCGTCAATCAAACTCACGAGCCCAACACTGAGCATTACCGCAACGACGAGCAGCAGCCAACTCGGATTGCTCAAACTGAAACTCGGGTCGAGGAATGAAAAGATCAAGCCGTAGACAAACAACACAAACAACAGCTTGATGCCTTCCCACAGCCAGTGCAAGCCCCGCGCATTTATGTTCGCGTCGAGCGCAGCGCCTGCCGCGGCGATTGCCTGAAACGGACGCGCAATCGGCGCGAGCCAACCTTTGATTTCTTCTTCGTGCTTTTCCAGTGTGTTGCTTTGCAATGTGCCAAAGAAGCCGAACAGCAGCGCAAGCAACAGCGCGAGCAAGAGATTCGGCAAAATTTTCGCCAGCCCGCCGCTAAATGCCTGCTGCGGCGTGCTCACATGTTCGACGAACCATGGCAGATTAAAATCGGCAAGCCCGCCAAGTCCGATGAGCGGAAAGCCCCCGCCCACGCCGAGCGGCGAACCACCGCCCGTGTCAGTTGCTGTTGGCGTCGGTGTAGGAGTGGGTCCGCCGCCGATTCCGCCGATGGGTGTTGGCGACGCGAGCGCGCCGGGAGTATTCGTACCCACTTGCGCGACGAGTGTGCCGGTTTGCGCCGCTGCGGTTTGTGTTGCCGCGTTGTTGGTCGCGGACGCGTCGGGCGTGAATGTCACCGTTCCGATTACGGCGGGCGTAATCGAAGACGTTGGCGTAAAGGTGAATGATGGCGTTTCGGTGATTGTTGGCGTTGTCGTCGCGGTGGGTGTGCTTGGTGTTAAAGTCGGTGTGGGGGACGACGTGACGAACAATGTCGGTGTTGCGGTAAAAAGTGTTCCCGTCGGCGTTGGTGTGAACGTCGCGGTGACGCCAACCGGAACTGTTGGAATTGTCGGCGTGTCCGTTGGTCCATCGCCGGGGGGCGCGGGGGTGTTCGTCACTGTCGGCGTGATGGGCGTTGGCGTTTTTGTTTTGGTCTTGGTTTTGGTCGCGGTTGTTGTTGGCGTGCGCGTCTTTGTCGGCGTGCGTGTGTTGGTTAAGGTGAATGTTGGTGTAGTGGTTGGTGTGTTGGTTAAGGTGAATGTTGGTGTAGTGGTTGGTGTGCTGGTTAAGGTGAATGTTGGTGTAGTGGTTGGTGTGTTGGTTAGGGTAGATGTTGATGTAGTGGTTGGTGTGTTGGTTAAGGTGAATGTTGGAGTATTCGTCGGCGTATTCGTTGGTGTAAACGTGGGAGTATTGGTTGGTGTATAGGTAGGCGTGAAGCTTGGGGTATTGGTTGGCGTTGGCGTAGCGGTCGCGGCAACGGCTGTTACACAGTTGGAAAATTCAGAGGTGTTGTTGTTCGTGTTGTTGGTCGCCGTGCCGGTGACAGCCGAACCGACCGGAATTGTTACACTCGGCGTGAAAAAGAAAATTGGGTCTGTGCTGCCTGTCGCGATAAAGGGGTCAATCGCGCCGATGAATGTCCGACCTTGTCCAAAGCCGCTGCCATCGCAAGCGGGCGTATAGAAAAATTCAAGGCGATATGTATTCGAGACCGTCCCAATGAATGTTCCCTCAATGGTGGTGCTGCCGCTTGTGGCAAGTGTGAGTGTAGGTGCCGGTTGTGCGTCGTTTCCCGCTATGGTTCTCACGGCGAGATTGATGCCTTTGCCGGAATTCCCAAAAATCGAATTTCCGTTGATACGATTGAAATGGGCGGCGACGCCACCGGGCGCGGATACAGAGACACCATCGCTGCCATTTTGCGCGATCACATTGCACGCGTTATCGCACGCATCTTGGGAGGTGCTCGTTCCGCCAACGAGGTTGCTGTTGCTGTCGACAATGCTTATGCCGTCACCGCTGTTGGCGGCTGCTGTCGCGCCGTCTGCTTGCACGCCGATATAATTTCCCTGAATCGTGTTTCCGTCGGAATTGCTCAACGTTATTCCCGGTCCGCCGTTATAAGAGATAAGGTTGCAGCCGTTGTCGCACGCGCCATTCGTCTTGGATGTTGTGCCAATGCTCGTACTCATGGTTGCGGGTGAAGCAGCGGAAATCGTTATTCCTATGTCTGCATTTCCCAAATCCACCGCGCCGGTAATGTCTATCCCGATGCGATTTCCTTGAATGGTCGTGCCTGTGCTGGCGCTATCCTCAATTGCGATGCCGTTCGCGCCGTTCAAACTGATGATGTTGCCGATGATGTCGTTTCCACCGGACGAGCCCGCCCCTGCCAGAATATGAATCCCATTGCCGACATTTTCTACATTCGCGCCGACATTGTTCAAGATGCCGCCCGTTCCCGTAGCATTCGTGCCGATACGATTGCCGGTAATAGAATTGTCGCTTGCCTCACTCAACAGCACGCCATCGCCGCCGTTGCCGGTGATGGTATTTTGCTCGCCTGCATTTGCCGTGCCAATGATGTTTCCATTGGAAACTTGAATTTGGATTCCGTTGCCGCCGTTTGAAACATCATCCGCGTTGACAGGGTCGGGAGAATTGCCAATGTAATTTCCCAGAATCTGATTGCCTGTAGATTCGATAGAGAGAATACGAACTCCGGCGAATGTGCTGCCCGCAACAACATTGTCTTCAAAATTGTTGGCAGAATGGTTGTTGCCGCCAACCACATTGTCCGCCGAACCGTCAATCGTAATACCGTACACATTTGGAATCGCGGTTGATGCGGTCCGGTCAACGCCGATAAAATTTCCCGTGACGGTGTTCGTGTTGCTCGAATTGTCAATGCGGCGAATCCAGATGCCGTTGCCGGAATCTGCATCCGTGCTGTTGGAAATGACATTGCACTCGCCGTCACAGACCGCCAACGTATTTCGATTGCCGCCGATGAGATTGCCCGATGCGCCATTGTTCAAGATGACGCCATTCCCGTTGCTCGCACCCGCGCCGGTACAGGGTTGGTCTGTGCCGAGACAGTTGCTCTGAATGAAATTGTCGTTGCTGTCAATCTGAACAGCGGCTGCGCCGAACCCGTTAATGACCAGCGCGCGGATTGTGCTGCCGTCGGACCCGTTGTCGAGTACGAAACCGGTAGAAGCGGATGCGACAAAAGTCCCGTTGACGACAACCACAGGCGGAGAACCTGCGGCATAATCGGGCGCAGTCGTTCCATCAATGATAACGGGGCTTGTGATGGCGGGCAGGGCGGTGCCAGCTGTCGGACCCGCCGTTGCTCCAACGTTGATGGTACAGGGACAAGTGCCGACACCAAGACCGAGAAATGAAATCGTATCGGTATCCGTGAGAACATTTGCGGCGATGATTGCCTCGCGCAATGTGCAATCACCGGACGCGCCGTTGCAGTCACCGTCCGCTTCATCGCTTGTCAGATTGACCACAAACGTCGCCCGGATATCTTCCGTGTTGGGCACGGGCGATTCAATCGTCGGTTCTTGTGGGGCTTGCGGCGCGTTGACACGCACGCGTTGGAACGTGTTGTTATTTTCGAAATTTGTATCGTGTGTTTTTGCGGAAACCTTCGCCTGAAATTTCAACGCGGCTTGATTCGTCTCTGCGCGCGCGTAAAGGGCAATGCTGATGGAATCACCGGGCTTGAG